>JAEDMN010000332.1 GCA_016302985.1 Kiritimatiellia bacterium
CCGGCGCGCGCCACCGCGCGCGGCAACCTCGTCTTCCTGCGGGCCATGACCGTGCTGCTGGCGGCCGTCTCGATCGGCATCGCGCTCGCGGTCGTCTGGATCTGGGGCAAGGACAACGGGACGGTGCTCGGCATGTGGTACGTGCTGCAGGGCGTCCTCTCGGGCGGCATGCTCGGTCTCTTCCTCATCGGCGCCTTCGCGAAGCGCACGCGCGCGGTCCACGCCGCCGTGGCGACGGGCTGCGGCTTCCTCGCGCTCGCCTGGGTCACGTTCGGCCAGCAGGTGCTGCCGCTGCCGTGGCCGCTGCACAAGAACCTCTCCATCGTCTTCGCGACGCTCGCGATCGTCCTCGTCGGCTTCCTGCTCGGCCGCCTGTCGAAGGACCGGTAGGGACGGCGCAGGCGCGCGCCGCCGGTTTCCTTAGCAGTTCCAGCCCTTCTAGAAACTGGCACTAGAGTGCGACTCCACTGTCACTTGGAACGGCTGACAACCGGCCGCATGGTAGGGCTCGACGTCCCGTCGAGCCGCGCGGATGGATGGCCGATGCGGTGCGGATGCCGGGACGTCCCGACGCGAAATCCGATGTCCATCGTCCCGTCATCCGGCGGCGCGATGGGGACATCGCGCCCTACCAGGCCCGAGTGGCGCTGAAGTCCGCCTGCAGTGCAATTCCAATCGCTCGCAAACGGGCCCAGTCGCCCAATTGCCCACTTGGAATGGGCTGGTGGGCAATTGGCGGACCCACGCGGACCCGCGTCCGCGCGTCGGGGGCCGAAGTGTGATATAATGGCGGGCCTTATGGCAGACAGCACACTCTCCAACGTTCGCAACATCGGCATCGTCGCCCACATCGACGCGGGCAAGACCACGACGACCGAGCGCATCCTCTTCTACACCGGCAAGATCCACAAGACCGGCGAGGTCCACGAGGGCGACACCACGACGGACTTCATGATCCAGGAGAAGGAGCGCGGCATCACGATCCAGTCCGCGGCCATCTCCTGCACCTGGAAGGACTGGGCGATCAACATCATCGACACGCCCGGCCACGTCGACTTCACGATGGAGGTCGAGCGCTCCCTGCGCGTCCTCGACGGCGCGGTGTGCGTGTTCTGCGCGGTCGGCGGCGTGCAGCCGCAGAGCGAGACCGTGTGGCGCCAGGCGGACCGCTACCACGTGCCGCGCGTCGCGTTCGTGAACAAGATGGACCGCATGGGCGCGGACTTCGGCCGCGTGCTGGACGAGATGCGGAACAAGCTGAAGGCCAACGCCGCGGCGGTCGAGCTGCCGATCGGAAAGGAGGACGGCTTCAAGGGCGTCGTCGACCTGCTCGAGATGAAGGGCATCGTCTACGACGAGGCGAGCGAAGGCAGGAACTTCACCGTGGGCGAGATCCCCGCCGAGCTGAAGGACGACGCCGAGCTGGCGCGCGCGGAGCTGTGCGAGAAGGTCGCGGACCTCGACGAGGGCGTGATGGAGGCCTACCTCGAGAACGGCGACCTGACGGCCGACGAGCTGCGCGGCGCGATCCGCCGCCTCGTGCTGGCGGGCCAGTTCGTGCCGGTCCTCTGCGGCACGGCGTTCAAGGACAAGGGCATCCAGCCGCTGCTGGACGCGGTCGGGCAGTACCTGCCGGCGCCGACGGACCGTCCCCCGGTCGAGGCGACGGACCTCAAGAGCGGCGAGAAGGTGACGCGGCAGCACGACCCCGCCGAGCAGCTCTCCGCGCTCGTCTTCAAGATCGCGAGCGACGCCTACGTCGGGCGCCTCTACTTCGTGCGCGTCTATTCGGGCGTGCTGAAGAAGGGCGCGAACGCCTACAACCCCCGCACGAAGAAGCGCGAGCGCATCATGAAGATCGTCCGCCTCTTCGCCGACCAGCAGATCGAGGTCGACCAGCTCTCGGCGGGCGACATCGGCGCGCTCGTGGGCCTCAAGGAGTGCACGACGGGCGACACCCTGTGCGCCGAGATGAAGCCGTGCTACCTGGAGCGCATCACCGCGCCGCAGCCCGTGATGTTCCTCGCCATCGAGCCCAAGAGCGGGGCGGACAAGGACAAGCTCGTCGCGTCCATGGACCAGCTGGCCGCCGAGGACCCGACATGCCAGGTGCGCCAGGACGAGGAGACGGGGCAGACGATCCTCTCCGGCATGGGCGAGCTGCACCTCGAGATCCTCGTCGACCGCCTCAAGCGCGAGTTCAAGTGCGCCGCGAACGTCGGCAAGCCGATGGTCAGCTACGTCGAGACGGTGACGGCGCCCGCGCTGAAGGCGTTCACCTTCGACCGCGAGCTGGGCGGCAAGCGCCACGCGGTGACGGTCACGATCGAGGTGAAGCCCCTCGATCGCGGGAAGGGCGTGCAGGTCGACGTCGCGCGCGACTTCAGGAACGCGATTCCGGACCCGAAGCTCGCCGACGTGGTCGTGCAGGGCCTGCGGGACGGCGTGGCGACCGGCGTGCTCGCGCGCTTCCCGATGACCGACCTCGCCGTCACGGCGGTGCGGTGCGAGATCGTCGACCCCGAGATCTCCGACGAGATCGCTTTCCGCAGCGCGGCCGTGATGGGCTTCCGCGAAGTGGCCGAGGCCGCGGCGCCGGAGTTCCTCGAGCCGATCATGAAGCTCGAGATCACGACCCCGCCCGAGAGCGTCGGCGAGGTGCTGGGCGACCTCAACGGCCGCCGCGGGACGGTGCTGGACATGGAGCAGCGCGGCGACATGCAGGTCGTGCACGCCCGCGTGCCGATGGCGCAGATGTTCGGCTATTCGACGGCGATCCGCTCCCT
>JAEDMN010000081.1 GCA_016302985.1 Kiritimatiellia bacterium
CAAACGAGCTCCCTCGCCCACGAACTCGGCGTGAAGGGGCAAGCGTGAAGAAAGTGGTATAATCCATGCCATGAAAAAGGTTCTTTGGGATGGCGTGGCATGGATGCTTCTGCTGGGCACGTGCGGTCTGGGCGTCTTTTGGGCGCGGGGCGCCGAGGCGGACGTCGACGGGCGTCCGTACGAATTCGTCTGGGCGAACCGCGTGGCGGACGACCGCCCGGTTCTGTTGCCTTTGACAGATGCCGAGGGATGGACGGTCGAATGCCGGGACGCCGTGGCGCGCTTCGAGCGGACGACGGAGCACCGGTTGTTCGGTCCCGGCGCGGCGCGGCTCGTCTACCGCGCGGCCGGGAAGGCGCCGCAGATCACGCTGCGTCCGCCCGCCCCCGTGGCGGTCACGGGCGCGTTCGACACGGTGAGCCTCTGGATTTACGGGAACAACGTCTCCTACGCGCGTGACAGGTCGACGCCGCCGGTGACGGTGACCGCCCAGTTCGTCGACGGGCAGGGCAGGGGCTTCTCGGTCCCGCTCCTGACGGTTAGCCACCTCGAGTGGTTCCTCGTCCAGAAGCGCCTGCCGGTTGACCTGCGGGAGCGGACGGCCGCGGGTGGGTGCGCATTCACCGGCTTCACGGTGACGGGCGGGACGAACGAGCAGGACCGCCGAATCGATCTGACGAGCTTCGCGGCGTACCGCGAGGAGCTGAAGCCGCTGACGTTCGCGGCGCGCCCGAAGCGTCCGAACCGCGTCTTCCCCGATGCGCCGGCGGGCGTGAACACGGGGGCGGGCGAGCTGCCGTTTCCGAACCGCGCCCTGGGCGTCGTGCCGGAACCGGTGGCGACGGAGGTGGAGTTCCGCCTGCCGGCCTCGAACGTCGACTGGGACGACCTGGCCGTCCGCGTGAAGGGGGGCGCCTGGCGTCGCTTCGCCGACGGGGCGGGCGTCTATTCGGCGACGGCCCAGGGTCCGCGGCGGGTGGCGCGGGACGATGTGAAGGTGCGCTGGCACGTCGAGGGGCAGTCCCTCGTGGCCGATGTCCAGGGGCCGGCCGACATCGCAGAAGTCCGCTTCGGCGCGCTGGCCGACTTCCCCGCGGCGAAGCAGTTCACGGTGCCGTACCTTTCCTACAGCATGACGGGCCCGGTCAACCGTCCGTGGATCGCGGTCCTCGACTTCGCGGGAACGCCGTACTTCTGCTCGGCGACGATGGACTGGACGCAGTCCAACGGGACGGCGCCGTGGTGCGAGGCGATGCGCTTCGACGGCACGCCGTCCGTGCACGGCGGCGTGCGCTACGAGAAGAAGACGGACGGCGCGCGCAATCCCTGCTACGAGCGGTTCGCGTGGTCGTTCGCGCCCGAGATGGCGGACGTGCTGCCCGTCATCCCCAACCCGCCCTCGCCGTACCGGAATCTCACCGCCGAATACCAGTGGTGCCACATGTCCGCCCGGAAGGACCGGCAGAAGGACAAGGACTACTGGCGCAACCGGCACCGGCGCGGACTGAAGAAGGTCTTCATCGGCGACCACGAGGTCTGCATGCGCGACGGGAACGAGAGCTTCACCTTCCGCACGAAGGCCGCGCCGGGGAAGGGCGGCGACGCGGGCATGCACGACTTCACGCGCTACATGGTCGACGGGCTGGGCTATCTCTACGGACCCTACAACAACTACACCGACTTCGCGCCGGTCAATGAACACTGGCATGCGGACCACATGACGCGGCAGTCGGACGGCAACCTGCTGCCGGCCTGGAACCGCTGCTACGCGCCGAAGCCGACGTGGTCCGTGGAGATGTGCGAGCAGATCGTGCCCGTCCTGCAGGGGAAGTTCCGGTTCAACTCGGGCTACTGCGACGTCCACACCTGCGTCTCGCCCTGGTCGCGCTGCGACTACGACGCGCGCGTGCCGGGCGGCGGCACGTTCGCCGGCACGTTCTACGCCTATGGCGAGCTGCTCGGCCTGCAGCGGAGGTTCTGGGGCGGTCCCGTCTACTCCGAAGGCGGCGTCCATTTCCTCTACTGCGGACTCGACGACGGCAACTTCGCGCAGGACCAGGGGTACGGCCTCGACCGGAATCCGTGGATCGTCGACTTCGACCTGCTCCGCCTGCATCCGCTCGCGAACAACTTCGGCATGGGCTATCCGCGGATGTTCTACTCGAATCCCGGCTTCGCGAAGACGCCGGATTGGCAGGACCGCTTCCTGACGGCGACGGTCGCCTTCGGCCATGTCGGGTACTTCATGACGGGGCGTCCCGACGACGAGGAGCGGGGCTACTGGATGGTGCAGCCGCTGCAGTGCCACTACGCGAAGGCGGACGTGGAGGCGATCGCGTACGCGGACGCGGCGGGCGCGCTGCTGCCGTCCGCCCGCGGCCTCGCGACGGGCGCCTACCAGCGGTCGCAGGTCGCCGTGACCTACCGGGACCGCACGCGGGTCTTCGCGAACGGCGGCGCCGCGGGCGAGGCCTGGCTGCTGGAGACGGCGGACGGGCGGCTCGTGCTGCCCGCCAACGGCTGGTACGGCGTGTCCGGGGACGGCACGGTCGCGTCCGTGAGCGCGGCGGTGCCGACGCGCGACGGGGCGTACGCGCGGGCGGATGCCTGCGTGGGGCCGGAGTCCGTCTACGTGGACGGGCGGGGCGCGTTCTTCGAGTCCGGATTCGGCGCGACGGACGGGCGGCTGATCCGGCTTCCGGAGAAGGGCGGCACGGAGGAGGTCTTCCTGCGCCACGCGAAGGAGGCCGTGCTGCCCTATGCGGCGACGAAGATCGTGCTGCTGGACGAGGCGGGGGCGGAGATCGGTCCGGCCGCCTTCGCCGTCGCGGACGGGCAAACCCGTCTTTCGGCGGATCCGAAGGCCTTCTCCTACCGGGCGACGCGTCCGGAGGGCTGGCGGATGCCGCCCGCGGGGAGCCTGCTGAAGGCGTTCCGCGTGCCGGCGGGATGGAAGGCGCCCGTGCGGGAGAAGAAGGTCGCGCCGTTCGCGCTGCCGGGCGTCTCCGTGACGGGCATGGCGTACCGGGGCGGGCCCGAGACGCCGATCCGGCCGTCGAGCGGGGCGGTGGTGGGGCGTCCCCACGACCCGGTCGAAGGCGTGGTGAAGCCCGGGAGCATCTACATGCACCCGCCCTGGCGCGGCGGCACGGGCTACACGTTCCAGCGCTGGCGGCTCGACCTGCCGGAGGCGCCGCTCGTCTTCACGGCTTCGGTCGGCAAGATCGACCGGACCTCGCGCGGCGACGGAACCCTCTACCGGATCGTCGTCGAGGACATGCAGCGGACACGGACGACGCTGGCGGAGCTCCAGACCAACGAACACCGCTGGTCGAAGCTCTCGGCCGACCTCTCCCCCTGGGCGGGCCGGACGGTCTTCCTGATGCTCGTCGCCGACGCGGGTCCCGCCGACAACACCGAGGCGGACCATTCGACCTGGGCCGACCTCGCGTTCCGGCCGCGCGAGTGAGTTCAAGGGTCTTGCCCGACTCTTGCCCAAATGCTAGAATAGGATCATGAAAATCAATTCATGGGTGTGGTTTCCGTTCTCCGTCGCGCTGGTAGCCGGCGCGGACGAGATCTACGTCGGCTGGGGCGAACGCGTCGCGGTCGACGTCGCGGAAGGGATTTCCGTCACGCAGACGGATCCGGTGACGGCGAGCGCCGCGGGCACGCTCCACAAGACCGGCGCGGGCACGTGGACGCTGCCGAAGTCCTCCGTCGTCCAGGAGGAGGACCTCGCGCTGAAGGTGCACGCGGGACGCGTCGTCCTCGCGGACGCGCTGGAGACGCCGCCGCCTGCCGCGGAGGCCCCGCTGGACGTGCTCGAGAAGGCCGCGCTCTGGCTCACGACCGCGAAGAACCTCGTCGTCTCGAACGGCGCGGACGGGGTCGTCTACGTGCCCGAATGGTCCGACGCGCGCGAATCGTCCGCGACCGCGGCCCGCACGCGCTGCTGGGCGAAGGCCGGCTGGCCGCCGAGGGAGACAGCGAAGGCGCTCTACGGCGTGCCGCCCGCGCTCGTGACGGACGCCTTCGGCTTCCCGGGCGTCTACTTCGGCGGCTACGGGTCCGCGCAGTGCATGTTCTTCCAGTCGCCCGCGGGCGGCAACCGCAACCTCACGGGCATCTCGCACACGTTCGTCGTCACGGGCATCGACAAGACCTACGGCTACACGCTGGGCGCGAATTCGGGCACGCCCGACTTCCACATCGGCGACTATGGCCTGACGACGACCCTGTCGGGCGGATTCTGGAACACCTACGGCGTGGACGCGCGCGCGATGCACGCCGGCGCGCGCACGTGGCTCGACGGCGTGTGCGTCGACGGCTTCTCGCGGAAGCCGAGCCGCGGCGTGCAGCTGATCGAGACGTTCGTTCCGGGCGGACTCGCCCACGCGGAGAACTTCTTCAACGACCGCTACATCGCGGACCGCGCGGGCGGCGACTACCTCTACGAGGCCGTCGTCTTCACGAACCAGCTCACCGAGGCCGAGCGCCTGCGCGTGGAGTCCTACCTGCTCGACACCTGGAACCTGCGGAAGGGGAAGGCGGCCGTTCAGGCGCGGACCGCGCCCGGCGCCGAGGTCAAGCACGTCGTCGCGTCCGGCCTCGCCGAGAACAACCGCGTCTCGCTCGCCGGTGACGGAGTCGCCGTCAAGTCCGGATCCGGCGCAGCCCGTTTCGAAGCCCCGTCCGGCGCGGCGTACAACGGGCGCGTGCGCGTTGAAGACGGACTGGCGGCGCTGGCCGTGCCGGCCGCGGTGGACGTGGCCGCGGGCGAGGCCGTGACGGTCATCGAGGGGAAGGTGGGCGACGTGGTCGCGGCGCCCGTCGCGGCGCCGGCCGCCGGCACGGTCGTGAAGCGCGGCGACGGCACGGTCCGCCTGCAGGGGCTCCCCGCCGACGCGCAGGCGCTTGTCGTCGAGGCCGGCGCCGTCGTGCTCGCCCCGGCGGCCGCACCGCGGCTCCAGCCGGGCGGCGCCGTCTGCGCGACGATTCCCAATCCGTCCTTCGAGGAGGGGAGGGAGGCCAACTGGGGGATGGTCTACTTCGTCGGCCAGACGCGGAACGGCTGGACGGCCGCGGAGACCGAGAGCGCCTGGACGACCACGGACGGCAACCGCACCGCCTTCTTCTACAACTACAAGCCCTTCGACGGCGGCACGCACGGCAAGTGGCCCTGCGCCTACGATGCGCCGGACGGCGACATCGCGCTCGCGATCAAGGGCGACTGCCAGGCCTGGACCACGGTCTCCGTGCCGGTCGCGGGACGCTACGAGCTGACGTTCTGGACATCCGCGCGTTATCCCGACGGCGGCAACGTCAACACGTTCGAGATCCTCGTCGGGCCCGACACCGCCCATCTCGCGCCCGTCGGCGTCGTCCGCCAGCCGAAGGCGCCGTACACGCGGCGCGTCCTCCGCACGCCCGCGCTCGCCGCCGGCGACCACGTGCTGATGATCCGCAGCATCCCGTCCAACATCGACGGCTGCACGCTCTTCGACGACTTCCGCATGGAGCTGCTGACGGAGTCCGACCCGTCCGTCTGGGAGGTTCCGAACGGCGACTTCGAGGTCACGGCGGACCTCCAGTCGGGCACGTTCAGGCGCACGAACACGGCGCGCGGCTGGACCTTCGACGAACAGGGGAGCTGGCCGGACGGCACCTATCCGTGCGTCGGTCTCGCGGGGGCGGGCATGCAGGTTGCTAGCGGCGCGCCCCTCCACATGGTGGGCGAGTCGGCCCATGGCCAGCACGCCCTTGCGCTCCTTTCCACCGGCGGCGTGGCGCGGACCACCTTCACGCCCCCCGCCGGCACCTATGCCGTCCGTCTGAACGCACGTCGCTGGAGCGGCCTCTGGAACCAGGGGGGCGATCTCCGCGGCTCCGGCAGCGTCGAGGTGCGCGTGTCGGTCGGCGGCCGCGCGGCCGTCCCGCTGGGCACGGTCTGGCCGGCGAGCTGGATTCTCCGGACCTGCCTGCCGACCCGGACGTTTACGGTCGCGGACGGCGAGGCGGTGACGCTCGAACTCCGGAACACGGTGCACAACGGCGGCACGGTCGTCGACGACGTCGTGCTCCTACGCGACGCGAACCTCCTTCTGGACGGCGGCTTCGAAGCCGGTTCGCACTGGACCCTCGTCCACAACCGGAACGATGCGGAGCTGAAGAACTCCGCCGCCGACCTGCAGGACGCGACGACGGAGTTCAACGCCCACCACTATCCGGGCGGCACGGTGGACGGCAGGATGCGCGCGCTCCTCACGGATCGCGGCTGCATCAGCCAGTCCGTGACGTTCCCCGCGGCCGGCGCCTACCGCCTGCGCTGCAGCACGCTCTCCCGGCGGCCACAGGTCTATTCGGGCGAATACGGGGATAACCCGCTTGCCTTCTGGCTCGCCCGCGACGGCATGACCAACGTGTTCGGGACGACGACGGTGCCGATGACGAACTGGGTCGAGCGGACCTTCCTGTTCCATGTGCCCGCGGCCGGCGACTACGTGTTCGGCATCCAGGGTCTGACGGACGGCGTTTCGGCGCGCGACCGCACGTCCTTCGTGGACGCCGTCAGCATCTGCCGGGCGGATGCCACCGTTCCCACGACGCCCGGTCTCGCGAAGGCGCAGTGCGTCGAGGTCGCGTCCGGCGCGCGCCTCGGCCTTGAATTCACCGGCACGAACGAGGTCTACGGCCTGCGCCTCGGCGGCATCGCCTGTTCGGGCGTGCTCTCCGCCGAGACGCACCCCGACTACCTCTTCGGACCCGGCGCGCTGTTCGTGCGGCCGAAGGGCACGGCGGTGATTCTGCGTTGACGGAGACTTCGACTGATTCCCGGAAGATTGGGAGGAAATGCAATGAAGAGGCTGGTTGGACTGTTTGCCGCATGCGCCGCGGCGCTGGGTGGTTTTGCCGCGGAGGGCGATCGCGTCATTGACGGCGAGACCGTGACGGTCGCGGCCGAGGCGGACCTGGGCGCGGACGTCACGCGCGTCCTGCTGCGCAACGGCGGCGAGCTGGCGTTCACGAACTCCCTGTGGGTCGCGAAGACCTACGCGGTCGACGGCGACGGACTGAACGCGACGGGCGTCGTCTCGGTCGCGTCCGGGCAGACGATCGTCGCGAACGCCAGGGAGAAGATGGTCAATGGCACGCTCGGCCACGTCTTCGTCAAGCGCGGACCCGGCACGCTGCAGTTCACGGGCGGCCCCGGCGTCGTCTCGGCCGCGACGCGCTGGATCGTCGAGGAGGGCGTGTTCATCCAGGACGGCGGCGACTTCTTCGGCAACCACAAGAGTACGACGACGAACCTCGTGGTCGACGTCCGCGAGGGCGCGACCTACCGCGCGACGGGCGCGCACTGCCCGATGGGCCCGCTCGAGCTCACGGGCGGCACGCTCGACCTCCAGGGCAGCTCGACGACGGCGTCCTGGGGCAACACGGCGTTTCGCGGCGGCGTCCTCGTCCATCCGTCCGCCACGGAGTCCTTCATCCTGATCAACGGCAACGCCCATCTGAACCACGTCTACGCGGACGTGCCGTTCACCGTCGAATCCGGCGCGGTCCTCACCGTGCGCGGCATGCTCTCCGACGGCTGGAACGACCCCGCGAACGCGCGCCTCGCGAGCCGGATGCTCGTCTCGGGCGGCGGCACGCTGCGCCTGTTCTCCGCCAATTCGTTCTCCGGCGGCGTGAAGGTCTCGGACGGCACGACGCTCGTCGTGGCCGACGTGCTGGCGCTCGGCACGGGCGGCACGCTCGAGATCGACGGCGACGTGACGCTTGAAGTTGCCGCGGGCGTCACGCTTGACGTCGCGCAGGTGACGGGTTCGGGCACGCTCACGAAGACGGGCGCCGGCGCGGCCGTCTTCCGCGCCGTCGCGGACGGCGTGACGGTCGTGCGCGCGGAGGGGGAGGGCGCGCATCCGAACGCCGTCGAGGACGGCGCCGTCTGGGCGAACGGCGGCGTCGTGCGGATCGACGTGCCGGACGGGCAGACGCTCGCCGTGACGGAGTTCCGCGAGGCCGAGGCCGGCATGGGCGGCGGCACGACGATCGTCAAGACGGGCGCCGGCACGCTCGTCCTGCCCGCGACGGGCAATTCGGCGGCGTTCAAGAACCTCGTCGCGGAGGGCGGTGTCGTCCGCCTCGCGGCCGAGTCCAATCTCGGATCCGGCAACGTGACGCTGAAGAACGGCGCGCGGCTGGAGTTCTCCGCGAACGTCTCCTTCGCCTCGCGCCGCGTGATCGTCGAGGGCGCCGGCGGGTTCGTCGTGCCGGAGAAGGTGGTCGTCACCACGCCGTCGAACTGCTTCCGCACCGCGAACGCGACCTTCACGAAGTTCGGCGCGGGCGAGCTCGTCTTCAGCGGCTCACAGATGTTCGTCGCGCCGGACGTCGGCGCGAACGCGCGTTTCGTCGCCGAGGAGGGCACGCTCACGTTCCCGCAGGACCCGTTTGGCGGGCATACGACGAAGCCGAGCCAGGTCCTTGAGATCCATGAGGATGCGACCGTCGTCTCCATGGTCCACATGCCGCTCGGCCGTCTGATCATGCGCGGTGGCGTGTTCCGCCACTCTGCCGGAAACATGATGGATAAGAGCTACACGGGACGCGTCGAGGACCGTATCTACAAGTGGCGTGCGATCTCCTTCAACGAGACGGTGCAGGTACTTCCGTCCCGCGACGGCACGCCGTCCGTCATCCGCTGCGCGCGCAGCTACGCCGGCCATGCCGCGAACCGCGTGGCATTCGACGTCGCGGAAGGCGCCGTGCTGAAGCTCGACACGCGCCTGGAGGACGGACTGGACGCGGCCGGCTCCAAGCCGCTTCCCAAGGGCTTCGTCAAGGCGGGCGGCGGCGAGCTCGTGCTCGAGCAGGCCTGCGGCTGCTCCGGCAAGATCGTCGTCGAGGGCGGCGTGCTCACCGTCGGACGCAACGCCGCCCTGCCGGACACGGCGAAGCTCGCCGTGCAGCCCGGCGCGACGGTGCGCCTGTCGGACGGCACGTCCCTCGGCGCCGCGCTGGACGCGCCGGACGCCTTCCTCGCGACGGCGAACGTCTGGATGGACGCCACGCGCGTCGCCGCGGACGAGGGCGCGCAGGTCGCATCCGTCCGCAACTACGGCACCGCGGGCGGCAGCTTCCGCAAGTTTACGACCGGCACCATCCCCACCGCGCCCGTCTACAAGACGGATGGCATCAACGGCCTCCCCGTCCTGCACTTCAACGGCGGCGCCGCGCTCGTGCTCGACGCCTACACGAACCGGACGGCCGGCATCACGGTCTTCGAGGTCGCCCGCTGGACGTCCTGGGACTACAACGGCGGCAACGGTGGCAAGGGCCACTGGGGCGGCGGCCTCTCGATGAGCTACGCCAAGGCGACGGGGAACGACAATTCGACGCTGCAGACCTTCCACACCGAGACGGCGACGACCATCAACAACACCTTCGTCCAGGCGAACGGGATGGCGTGGTTCACGCTGTCCAATCCGAACCGCGCCGTCGGCACGCCCTACCTCGACCAGATCGTGCTGCAGGACAAGAAGATGACGATGGTCCAGTACACGGGCGACGCGGTGGTGGAGGCCACGGCCAGCACCGAACAGACCACCTCGCAGACGTTCAACATCGACCTCGTGGCGATCGGCGGCCGCCTGGACAGCGCCGGCAGGGCGCAGTACGCCGGCTCGCCGACCTCCGGCAACAACCGCATGTACATCGGCGACATCGGGGAACTGCTCGTCTTCACGCGCAAGCTGTCGGACGCCGAGACCGCGCGTGTCGCCGCCTACCTGAAGCGCAAGTGGTTCGGCTCGACGGCCGCGTCTCCGGCGGCCGACGCCGGGATGGCGTCCACGCTGGACCAGGCGACGCTCGACGTGCCGGCCGGCACGGCCGCGTTCGCGGGTTCCTTCGTGGCGGCCACGCCTGCGGACGGCGCCCCCGCGGTCTGCAAGACGGGTGCCGGCACGTTGTCCCTGCGTGCGAAGCTTTCGGGTTCGGGTGCGCTGGCGGTCGAGGAAGGGGCGCTCGAGCTTTCCGGGAAGGCCGTTGCTTCGCGCGCGGACGTCTGGATGGACGCGGCGGACGCCGGCGTGCTCACGTTGGCGGACGGCAAGGTGACGTCCGTCCGCAACAAGGGCCGCGCGGGCGGCGCGTTTAGACAGACTCCGGGCCGCTACAGCTCGAAGGTCCCGTGTCCGACGCTCGCCGAGGACGCGATCAATGGCCTGTCCGCGCTCAAGTTCGACACGAACGCGGGCCTCATGCTCGACAGCTACACGAACAGGACGGCCGCGCCCCGTTCGGTCCACGTCTACGCCGTCATGCGCCGCGACGCCGCGGACGTGCTGGTCGAGGGGCGCGGCAAGTGGGGCGGCCCGTTCTCGCTGGTCGGCACGTCCGCGACTGGCGACGACCAGACGCTCCCGGGCGCCTCGCACATCGCGGAAACGTTCACGAACATCGTGAGCGTCTACTGCGGCAACGTCTCCCTTGCCCTCACCGTGCGTGCGGGCGGCCTCGCAGAGCCGTATCTCTTCGCCATGCACCAGGAGCACTACGGCTGCTCCTATTCCTACGAGTGGGCGGACACCGCGGCGGACAAGGTCGACGTGAATGTCTTCGACTCCAAGGTCCCCGCGGACATCGACCGCGTCCTGCTGGGCGGCCGCGGCACGGCGGGCGGCGCGATGCAGTGGGAGTCGAACGACGCCGTCCCGAACCGCACCTGGAATGGCGTCATCGGCGAATTTCTCGTCTTCTCGTCCCCGCTCTGCGAGGCGGAGGAGACGGCGCTGCTCGCGTATCTGCGCGCGAAGTGGTTCGGGAAGGGCGAAGGTTCCGCGACGCCGCCTGCGTTTCTGACGGGTTCCTATGGCGCGCCGGACTTCGGCGGGCTGGGCCTCGCCCTCGCGTCCGGCACGTCCCTCGAACAGGCGGGTCCGACGCTCGCCCTGGCTTCGCTCGAGGCCGCGGACGACGTCTCCTGGACGCGCGACGCGTCGGCCGATCCGGCCACGTTCGCGCTCTTCGACGTCGCCGGCGCACTGAAGCTCGGGAACAACCAGTCCCTCGCCGTCACGACCGCGCCGTCCGGCTCCGCGAAGCTCTTCGGCGGAATCCTCGCCGGAGAGCTCGGCACCTGGACCGTCACGGGCGACAAGGCCTTGACGTCCGCGGTCGTGAAGCGTGGCGACGGCGTCTGGCTCCGCCGTGCCACCGGCGGCGTGATCTTCATCCGCTAGCCGGCCAATCAACAAAGGAATTCCATGAAGAAGATCTTTCTGCTCGCGGGTGCGTGCGGCATGCTGTCCTGCCTGGCGGCGGAGCCGAGGAACGTGCCGGAATTGATGACGACGGCGAAGGGCGAGAAGGTGGCGTCCGTCGAACAGTGGGAGAAGGTGCGTGCGCCGGAGCTGCTCGCCACGTTCACGCGCGAAGTGTATGGCAGACGCGTCGTGGAGCGTCCGCCGCAGCTCTCCTTTGAACGGGCCGAACCGGACGAGGTGATGATGGACGGGAAGGCGCTCCGGAAGCGCATCCGCGTGAACTACGGCGGCAAGTACGGGAAGGGCACGTTCGTCTTCACGGCCTTCATTCCGCGCCAGGCAAGGCCCGCGCCCGCGTTCGTGCTCATCTGCAACCGCAAGGCCGCGGACAACATCGACCCGACCCGTGCCAGGAAGAGCGACTTCTGGCCCGCCGAGCGCATCGTCGAGCGCGGCTACGCGGCCATCGCCTTCTGGAACGGCGACATCGCCCCGGACTGGAACACGGGTAACCGCGAAGGCGTCTTCGCCTGCTTCGAGGCGCCCGGCGCGCGCAAGGGCACGCACCTCTGGGGCACGCTCTCGGCCTGGGCCTGGGGCGCGAGCCGCGTGATGGACTGGATCGAGACCGAACCGCTCCTCGATGCGAAGCATGTCGGCGTGGTGGGACACTCCCGCGGCGGCAAGACCGCGCTCGTCGCGGGCGTCTACGATACGCGCTTCGCGATGTCCTGCTCGAACGACTCCGGGTGCGGCGGCGCGAAGCTGAACCACATGGACCTGCCGGATTCCGAGCACATCGCGCGCATCGTGCGCGTCTTCCCGTACTGGTTCGCCCAGAACTTCATCGAGTGGGCGAACCTCGAGGAGAAGCTGCCGTTCGACCAGCACCAGTTCGTCGCGCTCCTCGCGCCGCGGCTGGTCGCGATCGCCTCGGCGTCCGAGGACGCCTGGGCGGGCCCGGAGGGCGAGTACTGGAGCGGCCGCCTCGCATCCCCGGCCTGGGAGCTTTATGGGAAGAAGGGACTCGTCTCCGACGGATTCCCCGGCGCGGACAAGCCCCTGCAGGAGGGCTGCATCTCCTACCACATGCGCACGGGCAAGCACAATCTGACGTCCTACGACTGGGACCGCTACCTGGATTTCGCCGACCGCCACGGCTGGCGCGGGGAGTGATGCGATGAGGGCGTGGACGTTTCTGGCGACGGCTGGAGCGACCTGCGCTGGTGTCTCTTCCTCGGGAAGGGCAACGTCTTCGCCGGCGCGCCGCTCGACGTCGAGGCCGTGCTGGCGGACTTCGACGCGCTGCCGGACGGCGCCTACGAGGCGACGTTCGCGGTGACGGACGCCGCCGGGCGCCTGCATCCGCGCGAACCTCCGCGCCACCTCGGTCCGGTAGGGCGCGATGTCTCCATCGCGCCGCCGGAGGGCGGGCCGACGGATCGGACCACCCGCGGGGGTGCTCCAGCTCCCGGTGGCGGCGGTAGGCGGAGGGCGTGACGCCGAAACTGCGCCGG
>JAEDMN010000082.1 GCA_016302985.1 Kiritimatiellia bacterium
ACAATCTCACAATGACGGTGCAAATGTGGAGCCGTTCCAAGTGACACTGGAGGCGGACTGGAGTGGAGGTTTGTCAGAAGACTAGCCAACTGGCCAACTCGATGCGGACTCCTGCGCATGGGCCGTGTTGCGAGTTGAGACCGTGTTGCGAGTCAAGACAGCGGAGAAGTTGCGAACGCCGCGCACACGGCGTCGGCGAATTCCTTCAGGTCGGGGTAGCGGCGGACGGCGTAGTCGTCGAGCGACGTGGGCTGTCCGTTGACGATGAACACCTTGCCGCCGGCCTGCAGCGTGAGCCGCGGAAGGCCGGCCGCCGGGTGGACGGTCAGGGACGTGCCGAGCACGAGGAAGACGTCGCTCGAAATCGCGAGCTCCTGGGCGGACCGGAACGCCGCCTCGGGCAGCATCTCGCCGAAGAACGTGATCGCCGGCTTGTAGGGTCCGCCGCACGCGCAGCGCGGCACGTAGGGCTCGCCGAGCTTCGCCGCGCCGCCGTTCGCCTCGATCATCGCCACGATCTCGTCGAAGGTCTTCACGTCGCCGCAGTGGCGGCAGGCGTGGACGACGGGCGAACCGTGCACCTCGTAGACGTGGGACGAGCCGGCCTTCTGGTGCAGCATGTCGATGTTCTGCGTCGCGATGCCGGCGAGGCGTCCCGCCCGCTCGAGCCGCACGAGCGCCGTGTGCACGGGCCCGGGCTGGAAGTCGCCGAGCCCGTAGACGAGCTCGCGACAGCCGCGGTAGTAGACGGACGGGTCGCGGTCGAACCAGTCGATGTCGAAGATCCGCTCCGCGTCCGGCTGCCTGTAGAGTCCCTGCGGACCGCGGAAGTCCGGAATTCCGCACAGCGTCGACACGCCGGCGCCCGTCAGCACGCCCACCTTCTTCGCGCTCTTCAGCGCCTCGATCAGTTCCGTCATTTCGCGGCTCCCTCCCCCTGCGGCACGACCAGGCCCGCCGGCGTGCTCTGCACCACCCTCCGGCTCAGCAGCGTGCCGACGATCGCCTCGACATCCTCGGCGGGCGCGTGGTAGACCTTCCTGATGATGGACTTGAGCGCACCGAGGTGCTTCGCCTGCACGCGGCCGGACCTCAGGTCGGCCGCCAGCATCGCCGCCACCTCGCGGCGGAAGGCCCTGCCGGCGGACGCCGTGGCGGAGAGACGGCCGTCGGTCGGCACGATCGCCTCGAACTCGTCCCGGTCGTACCAGACGGACTGGCACTTGCCGCACACGTCGATTTCGATGGCGCGCTTCCCGACCGCGACCTTGACCAGGCTCATCGAGCCGCCGCATTCCGGGCACGTGCAGCCGGCGACCGCGTGCGCCCGCGCCTCGGCCGAAATGGCGGAGACGCTCCCGGGGTCGAAGGTCTGGCGCAGCAGGCCCACCTTCGCGGACATCCCGCCGCACGCCTCGCACGCGAGGCAGACGCGCCGCGACTTCGTCCAGCCCTTTACCAGCTTTCCGCCGCAGCGCGGGCAGCGCGGCTCGGGTTCGGGCTGCGCCGGCGGCTCCTTCGCCGGCTTCTTCAGCACGACGTACTTCGTGCAGGCCGAGCGGAAGGAGATCGGCGCCTTCGCGTGGCCGATTCCGTAGACCTGCTTCCCGGCCTCGCGAATCTTCGCGGCGAGCGCCGTGTAGTCGCTGTCGTTCGAAACGATGCAGATGCCGTCGCAGGGCAGCGTGTAGAGGCACTCCATCGCGTCGATCACCAGGGCGATGTCCGCGACGTTCTTGCCCGTCACGTTGCTGACCTGCGGCTTCGAGCTGATGCCGTACTCGCGCTGCGCGCGCTGCCAGCCGCCCTCGCTCTGGAAGCACTGCGGCGTGCCGTACGCGCGGCGGACGATCGGCTCGCCGAAGCGGCAGGCCGCGTTGAAGATTTCGCGCACATACGACGCGCCGACGTTGTCGGCGTCGATCAGCACGGCGATGCGGTTGCGTTCGGCTTCGGACATGGAGGACTCCTTGCTTTCAGATGACGTCGCGCGGCAGTTCGCGGCGGAGGCCGTCCCACAGCACCTTGCAGAAGGCGGTGAGCGGAATCGCGAGCAGCACGCCCACGACCAGCAGCGCCGTCAGGACGATCGCCAGCCCGCACACGCACGTGGCGCCGCCCAGGATCACGTTCCTCTGCCGTGCCGTCATCTCCATGGCCTTCTCCTCCGCGTTCCGCCTACTTCTTCGAAATCGAGATGGTCACGCGCAGCGGCCCCTTCGCGACGGAACGCGCCTCGAGGCGCCGGTAGTGTCCGTTGCGGTTGCCGTAGACCTTCCCCGTGTCGACGATCTCGCCGTTCGTCTCCCAGCGGCAGATCCACCCGTCGAAGGCGACCGTGAAGCCGTCCTTCGCGATCCGGACCTCCGACTTCCGCTCGCCGTCGAATTCGAACGCCGGCAGCACGAGGGCGAGGTCGTCGGACCCCGTGACCGCCATCTCGAGGCCAGTCGCGGACAGCTCGTTCCGCCACAGGAGCGGGGCCAGCCCCCTGCGCGCGGCGGACAGCACCGCGCGCGCCCGGCCGCCCTCGGCCTTGGATCCAATCACGCGGTAGACGGGGCCGTACGCGTAGTTCCATCCGTTCGTCCCCTTCCAGCCCGGCAGGATCGCCAGCTGCGTCTCGTTCGTCAGGTCGAGCGTGTAGCTGGGCGCCTTCGCAAACGGCACCGAGAGGCAGATGAACGGCGGTGCGCCGCGCTTCTGCAGGCGGCCGAGGCCGCTGCCGTCGTAGCGCTCGTCCGCGGCCGTGTCGAACTGCGCCGTGTAGCCGCCCGCGTTCACGAACGTGCGATGGAAATCGGGGCCCGTGGACCATGTGAACGCGTCCGGCTCCTCGACGGGCCCTTCCGGGACCGTCTCGTCGGCGAAGTAGTAGCCGAGATACGCCCACGACCCCATCGTCACCATGTACTTGTCGAAATACCCGTAGCCCTCGGTGCCGTAGCGCGTCTCGAGCGGATAGCGGTTCTTCACGTGGCGGATCGACGGACGGTCGAGCCAGTAGGCGAGCGAGTCCACCGCGCGCTGCGCCGCCGCGCGGAATCGGCGCGCCGTCCGCACGTCGCCGCGGCGGTGGAACCACGCCGCGTAGTATTCGCACAGCGCGGCGTAGAACGTCTCGTTGTGGAGGAACTGGTTGCTGCGGCCCCCGAACGGAATCTCGCCGGACGCGGAAAGCATCCGCAGCGTCGGCTCCGCGCTCTTCAGCATCAGCTCCTCCAGCTTCGCGCGGGAGGGGCCGTCGTAGCCGCAGGTCAGGCCGACCGCGTACTGGAGACGCGTGACGAAGTCGTAGACCATCGGCTGGTGCGGGTCCCTGTACATGCCGTTCTCGTCGAAGAAGCGCAGCTGGTCGCCATAGTAGCGCTCCACGTACGCTGCGTCGCCGCCCATGCCGGAGAAGCGGCGCAGCTGCTCGCTCGTCGCCCCGAAGACGCTCCAGTTGCGCGCGGTCTTGTCGCCGACCGGCGGCCGGCTGCTGTACGTCGTCTCGGGCACGATCGAGCCGAGGTGCGCGCGCCAGGCGTCGATCCGGGCCTGCGGCACGCGCTTCGCCTTCTCGAGTTCGAGGATGCAGAGGCAGACCTCCTTCACCGAGAAGTCGTTGCCGACGGCGAACTTGTTGCGCGGGTAGGCGACGGGGATCTGCCGGCAGCACGTGTCCATCAGCCGCAGGAAGATCTCCTCCTTCTCGGGAATCCTGCCGTGCGCGAGCAGGATGCCGAGGTTGGAGCAGAGCCGCGGGAAGCCGTGCTCCGCGAGCCCCTTCTGCTTCACGCTGCGCAGGTAGCGTTCCATGTGCTCGGGCGTGTACGCGCCGACGGCGCGCTCCATCAGGTCGAGGTACTTCTCGCGGGGGACGAAGCCCGTCCCGGCGAGGACCAGCGCGGCCAGCGCGCCCAACCGCGCGAATGCCCCGAATCCGTTCCCGTGTCTCATGCCGGCACCTTCCTTCAGTTCCTCTTCACGGCCTTCCGCCGCACGACGATCGTCCGGGCCGCCTGCGCCGCGGCGCGGCGGTTCCACTCGTCCAGGAACGGCGCGTACTCCGGCGCGAGCAGCGTCGCCGTCTCCCGGCGCACCCGGCGGCGCACGGTCACGTGCAGCCGGCCGTCCTCGATCCGGTGGGACACGTCGTGCGCGACCCACGTCTCCGTCCGGTCCAGCGGATTCACGATCCGGAACGGCTCGGGCAGGCTTTCGATCTCCGTGTAGTCCTCGGGCAGGACGATCTCGTACGTCTCGACGACCTCGCTTTGGCCGTTCACCGCAACCGGCGTGCGCCGCCGCGCGCCGTCGACCCCGAAGACCTTGCCCGCGAAGTCGGGAATCGCCACGCGGAGGCTGTCGCCCTTCGCGACGGCGTAGCCCTCGGCGTAGGCCTTGAAGGACAATGTGAACGGATAGCCCTCCACGTCCGTCTCCAGCTCGCCCGTCGCCGTCGCGTTCTGCGCGATGTCCCCGAGCAGCTTCTGGTAGTGGCGCACGCGCATCTCCGGCAGCAGCTCCGCGTACTTGCGGCGCAGGCCCGAAACGGTGTAGCCATAGGTGCGGTTGACGACCTCGAAGTCGACCGCGCCGTTCTCGCGCACGTCGAGCCGGCAGAAGTTGTCCGCGCGGGAGACCTCGTTCGTCGCGCCCGCGGCGGGCCGGATCCGCCCGAACGCGTCCGCCTGCGGATCGTAGTAGCCGTCGCCGAAGCGCGAGGACGCCTCGGGCCGCGCATACTCGTTGTCGTTCGAGATCCAGAACTCCGCCTCGTCGCGCATGAACGGAATCCAGCCCGACCGCCACGTCGCCCGGACCGCGAGCGTGTCGAAGCGTCCGGGACGCGGCACGCGGCGCCACTCACCCTCCGTGCCGCGGAAACCGTGGCTGTCGTCTGCGACGAGGACGAACGCGCAGTCGAAGCCCGCGGCCTCGAGCATCGCGTAGAGCAGGTTCATCCGGTCGGGATAGGAGCCGTAGCCCTCGGCGAGCACGCGGTCGGGCGCCGTGAAGGCCCGGTCGAAGGGCAGCTCGAAGAGACCCGGTCCCTTCGTCGACAGCGCCCGCAGGCGATGCAGGATGGCGCGGATGCGCGCGGCCGGCGAATCGAGTCCGGCCACGAGCCGGCGCGCGGTGCGGCGAACCTCGGCGGACCGCGACGCGTCGCCCGATCCCGGCCAGATGCCCGCGTCGCCCCGGGCGCGCGCGAGGGCGTCCACCAGGGACGCGCCATGCGCGCGCCAATCGGCCGCGGACAGGGCAAACGTCGGCCGCCACAGGCGTTCCGGAGGCTGCGACGGTTCGGACGGCACGGCCGCGAGGTTCCGCATCGTCCAGCGGAAGACGCGTCCGTGCGCGTTCGTCTCCACCGCGTAGAACGCCTCCTTGTCGCGGCACGTCCCGTCCGCATCCAGGAACCGGGAGTTGTCCACGGCGAAGCGCATCCCGTCCGGCACGTGGACCTCCACCTCCTCGAAGTCGTAGGGGCTGCCGCCACCGAACGAGTAGGTCATCGCCTCCGCGACCGGGGCGTTCGTCGTCGTCTCGGCGGTCACGTACCGGACGACGCTGCCGATCTCGACGCCGGGCAGGTTCGCGACGAGGATCTTCGAGGCCGGGTAGCGCGGGGCGCCCGCGGCCCAGCCGCAGTCCATCTCGTTGATCTCCTTCGGCGTGACCTGGTGGACCTTCCCGTTGCGGTTCGAGACCGAGGCGGAGACGAGTTCGACCTGGCGCGTGGACGGGGCGTAGGAGAGCTTGATCTCGCTCGCCGTCTGCTTGCCGCGGTAGGTCAGCACCTCCTTCTCGACGACGTTCGTCTGGACCACGACGGTCGGCGAGGCGAAGTGCAGCACGGTGCGGAAGACGCGCAGGCGGAGGTTCGCGTCCGTCGCGCGCGGACGGAACTCGGGGCGGTCGCGCTCGGCCGTCTCGACCTCCTTGCGGGCGTTGCGCAGCGCGTCGTACGCGGGCACGTCGAAGTTCACGTCCGCGACGCGCTCCGAACGGCGTGCCGTGAGCACGCCGTTCGAGCAGGACGCGGAGCAGGCGAACGCGTAGCCCGGCACCGCGACCGAACAGGGGGCGAAGCCGGACGACGCCGCGCCGACCGCCCCGTCCAGCGTCAGCCGCAGCGTCTCCTCGGTGCCGGCCGTGCAGGGCAGCTCGAGCGGGAAGCGGCGCGTCTCGAGCGACGTGTTCTCGTCGAGAACGCCGCGCGCGATGCTCAGCGCCCGCGTCGCGAACGGGAGCGCGAGGCTGTCGCGCGTCGCACCGCGCAGGACGCGTTCCGGCAGGCGGGCGACGGTCTTCGCCGTCAGCCGCGTCTCGGTGTCGCGCAGGTCGGCGGGGCGGATCTCGACGGACAGCAGCTCCGCGCCCGCGGCGACAGTGCGCCAGATGCGCGCGAACCACTTCCGGCGCTCCTCCGCCGTCTTCTTCAGCAGCGCATGGCGAACGGCGGTGTCGTTGATGCCCTCGAACGCGAAGACGGTGGTGAGCAGCGCGTCCCCCTCGGCGTCGAGCGAACCCTCCGACTCGACGCGCAGCAGGTTCCGTTCGACCGACGTCACCGGCGACGTCCTCAGCGCCTCGCCTTCGGGGCGCGCGACGAGATACGACTTGTCGGAGAGGTACGCCGGCAGGAGGTCCTTCGTCGATTCGTCCGTCGGGTCCATCAGGACGTACCCGCCGTCGGCCGCGACCGCGACGATGGCGTGGTTGAAGTAGGGGGTCGGGACATCGGGGTCCATCTTCGCGCCCGCGTGGATGAGCACGGGGAAGGCCTGCACGCCGGCGATGCGGAGAAGCGCGACGAGCAGCGCGGCCTTGTCGCGGCAGACGCCGTAGCGGTTTTCAAACGTGAGGTCCACGTCGTGCGGCTCGTACCCGGGCGCGTCGTCCTCGAGCGTGAGGCCCATGTAGCGCACCTCCTGCGAGACGAAGCGGAAGACGGCGCGCACCTTCTCCGTCTCCGTGCGGCATCCCTTCACGAGGCGCACCACCTCGTTCGTCATCGCGGGCGTCGCCTTCGCGAGATGCGGCGCGCAAAGTCCCCAGTACCAGCGCGAAACCGTCGGCCAGTCCGGAATCGTCGACAGGCGCAGCGCCTGCACGCAGCGGGAGAAGGACGGCATGTTCGGCTCGGGGAAGGCCTGCGGCACGTCGCGCGCGGTCCAGCGCAGGAGCTTCCGCCCGCCGCCGAGGTCGCGGTCCGCCGCGCGGACGACCGTGTTCGAGAACGGATGCCGCACGACGGCATGGAGGGCGGGCCGCGCGGCGGGCTGGTCGACGGTGACCGACGTCGAGACGATCGGCTGCGTCGATTCGAGCAGTTCGGAATCCGCCCAGGCGTCCTTCATCCGCGCGCGCCGCGTCCGTTTCCAGAAGCGCACGTGGCGGACCTCCCCGACCTCCAGTCCGGGGACCTTGCAGGAGAGCGTCTTGTCCTGCGGGTCGACGATGTTCGCGCTCATGGACGAGTTGTCCGTCGCGACCTTCAGCGTCTTTCCGAAGTCGACCGCGCGCACCTGGCCGTTCGTGCCGACGATCTCCACGCAGAGGATGCCCGCGTCGCCGTAGCGCGCGTTGTAGTCGAGCGAGATGCCGCCATACCCCCGGCGGCCCTTCTCGGTCAGGACCTTCACCCACTCGTCGTCCCAGGTGACGTCCGCGCCATCCGCCTCGTAGCGGGTGTGGATGCGGTCGTCGACGAGCACGCTGTCCGCGTCCGGGAAACGCCGTGTCGAGACGTCCCGCGCCGCGGCGATCACGGTCGCGGGATCGGCGCGGAATTCGGCCGGCATGTCGGGCGGCGGTTCGGCGGCGCCCGCCGCGAAGGCCAGCGCCAGAAGATGGACGACCAGGGTGTTGAATTTCATGGGGTCCTCAGTGCCTCAGTTCGCCGGATGCGCCCTCGGCCGCGCGCTTGACCGCCGCGGCGAGTTCGGGGTTGATTCCGGCGGTGGACGCGATGTCCGCGGGCGCCGCCTTCGCGATGCCGTAGATGGAATGGAACTTCTTCAGCAGCGCCATCTTCTTCGCGGGGCCGATGCCCGGGACCTCGTCCAGGACCGACTCGCGGATCGTCCGCTCGCGCAGGCTGCGGTGGAAGGTGATGGCGAATCGGTGCGCCTCGTCGCGCAGGCGGGTGACGACCATGAGCGCCTCGGAGTCGCGCGGCAGGAACACGTCGCCGCGTTCGTCGTCCGTGACCAGGATCTCCTGCTGCTTCGCAAGGCCGACCGTGGGCATGTCCGCGAGGCCGATCTCCGCGAAACGCGCGCGCGCGGCGCGCAGCTGGGTGATGCCGCCGTCGCAGATGTAGAGGTCCGCCTTCGGGGACTTCGCGGCGAGCGTGGAGTCGGGTCCGTAGCGGCGCAGCACGACCTCGCTCATGGCGCGCGGATCGTCCGCGCCCTCGAAGGTCTCGATCTTGAAATGGCGGTAGTAGCGTCCGTCGGGCAGGCCGTCCACGGCCACGACGAGGGACGCGACGTTGTGCGTGCCGAAGAGGTTCGAGATGTCGACGCACTCGATGACCCGCGGCGGCGCCTTCAGGCCGAGCGCCTGCGCCAGCTCGGCGATGCCCCGGCGGGCGTCCTCGCGCCGCATCTCGGGACTCTTCCGCACGAAGTGGGCCTTCGTCATCTCCTTCAGCGCGGCGACCGTGTCCCGGATGTCCGCGGCCTTGCGGAAGTCCTCCGCGGCGGCCGCCGCCTTCATTTCCTCGACGAGTTCGGCAATCACCTGCGGACGCTCCCCGCGCAGAAACGCGCAGGCCTCGTCGAAGCGGGCGTGGTAGTCGGCCACGGAGATGCGCCCCTCGCAGGGCGCCGAGCAGAAGCGCACGACGTCCGCATGGCAGTGGCGGTGCGTCTCGGCGTCCGGGGCCAGGACCGTGCAGCCGCGCAGGCCGAACTTCTTCTCGACGAAGTCCTTCGCCGCGCGCACGACCGGCGCCGAGGGGAAGGGGCCGAAGTAGCGCGCGCCGTCGTCGCGCACGATGCGGCAGGTGCGGAACGCGGGGAACGGATCCTCCGGATCGGCGCGCAGCGCGAGGTAGCGCTTGTCGTCCCGCATCAGGATGTTGAAGTGCGGCTTGTACTTCTTGATGAGGTTCGCCTCGGTGAGCAGCGCCTCGGCGTCGTTGCGCACCGTCATGAACTCGAGGTCCGCCACCGTGTTGACCATCGAGCGGACCTTTGGCGCGTGCTTCGCCCCGGGGCGGAAATAGGACAGCACGCGCCGGCGCAGGTTCTTCGCCTTGCCGACGTAAATGATGACGCCCCGGCGGTCCCTCATCAGGTAGCAGCCGGGGCGGGTGGGAACGGACTTGAGCCGTTCTCGCAGGACGTCGTTCATGTCGCGTCCGAAGAGGCCGGACTCAGGCCTTGTCTTCGGCCTTCTTCTCCTCGACCTTCTTCTTGTCCTCGTCCTTCAGAAGGGCCTCGCCCTCCTCCGTGCCCTTCTTGAACTCGCCCTTCGCCTTGCCGAGCGCGCGCGCGAGCTCCGGAAGCTTCTTGCTGCCGAACAGGACGACGACCAGCAAGGCCACGATCAAAATCTGCCAGGGACCCCAAGCCATGATGAATTCCTTTCCTTCTCTCTCTTTTCGTCTGAGATGGTTCTACTTTACCGAATTCCCGCCCCCGACGCAAGCAGGAAAATCCGTTGGTTGTCCCGCCTGGGTTCGAACCAGGACTAAGGGTATCAAAAACCCCTGTGCGGCCACTACACCACGGGACAAATGGAAACAACGGGGATTATACCAATTCCGCATTTACGCCGCAACGGAACGAATGAAGATTCAATTGCTTTGCTTCGAAAGGGGATCCCCAAGCTCGTCAGCCCATTTTGGCATATAAACGACAGGCCGCCGTCCTGCGAGTCCTCCTCCCCCGCCAAGAACACCCCGCAATGAGGTTGCGCGCCGGCCTCCGGCGCGCATGAAAGGAGGCCCCACCGCGACTCGGGGAGGAGCGACACGCCTGCGCAGAGGGGCCATGGCCTCAGACCGTACTTGTTCGAAAGCCGAAGACGGAGGAGCCGGAGCCGGACATCCGGACGCCCGTGCAGCCCTCCGCGCGGAGGGCCTCGAGGGCGGCGGCGATCTCGGGATGGAGGCGGCAGGCCGCGGGCTGGAGGTCGTTGGCGCCGAGGCCGCGGTCGGAGTCGCGGAATTCGGCGAAGACGCGGGGCGTCGAGACGAAGACGGGGGGCGTGCGGAGGACGAGGCGGGAAAGGTCGGGTAGGGGGAAGTCCTTCAACGGAGAGTCCGCGAGGGGCGCCACGCGTTCGCCGCGGCCTTCCATGAGGACCGGACCGCCCAGCACGAGCGCGGGGACGTCGCTGCCCACCTCCGCGCCGATCGCGCAGAGGCGGTTCTTCGGGAGGGACAGTCCCCAGAGCCCGTTCAGGCCGTTCAGCACGGCCGCGGCGTCCGCCGAGCCGCCGCCCAGCCCCGCCCCCGCGGGAATGCGCTTGACGAGGCGGATGCGCACGCCCTTCCGGCAGCCCGTCGCGCGGCGCAGCGCCTGCGCGGCCTTCCAGGCGAGATTCCTTTCCTGCGGCAGGTCGCCGGACATCTCGACCGAGACGTCGTCCGCCGGCTCGAGGACCACGTCGTCATGAAGAGGGACGGGCATCACGACGCTTCTCAGGTCGTGGTACCCGTCGGGCCTCACGCCGAGGACTTCGAGCGTGAGGTTGATCTTGGCGTGTGCTTCAAGAGTCATCGCGGACCGTGCAGCGAGTGAGCGCAGCGGAACGAGCGGACGGTCCGCTACCCTATCCGAAGATCTCCGAATGCGGCAGGTCGCCGACGATCGGGCGCACGTAGTCCAGAAAGGCCTTCGTCACGTCGTGGCCGTTCTTGGCGATGTAGGCGTCCGGCATGCTGCGCGTGTACTTCGCGGCGTTGGCGACCGGCTGCGGCTCGAACGTCACGGCGTACTTCTTCCCGGGCTTGCGGACGATCGCGATGGTGCCCTTCGTCAGCTTGCCCGCGAGGGCGGCCTTGACGGCGGCCGCGCCCGCGGCGCGCGCCTCCTTCTGATCGACCTTGGAGGCGATGCCGGGGAACGAGCGCTGCAGGTAGCCGAAGGTGTCCGCGCGCACGCGCTTGACGCCCGCGTTCTGCTTGAGGTGCTTCGCGAGGTAGTCGCCCAGCGCGCCCGTGCCGCTCATCTGCACGTTGCCGTGGCTGTCCTTCTCGCCGCCGGCGAACTTGGCGCCGATGGACTCGCCCTTCTCGTCGCGGATGCCCTCGGAGACGGCGACCACGCAGCGGCCGTTCTTCTTCATGGACTCCTGGACGTCCTTCACGAAGCCGTCGAGGGAGAACGGGCGCTCCGGCAGGTAGATGAGATGCGGGCCGTCGCCCCTGTTCTCGCGGGCGAGCGCGGAGGCGGCCGTGAGGAAGCCGGCGTCGCGGCCCATGATGACGTCGATCTTCACGCCGCCGAGGGCGCGGTTGTCGAGGTCGTCGCCCTTGAGGGCGCTCGCGACGAAGCGCGCGGCGGAGCCGAAGCCCGGCGTGTGGTCGCAGCTGCGCAGGTCGTTGTCGATCGTCTTCGGGATGTGGTAGGCGACGAGCGGGTAGCCCTCCTTCTCCGCCTCCTCGGCGACGATGCGCGCGGCGTCCGCGGAGTCGTTGCCGCCGATGTAGAAGAACCAGCCCACCTTGAGGCGCTTGAACTCCTCGAAGATCTTCCGGCAGTCGTCCGCCGTCGGCTTGAGGCGGCAGGACCCGAGCGCGGAACTCGGCGTCTCGGCGATGGCGCGCAGCTTCTTCTCGTCGACCTTGCGGAGGTCCACGTAGTCGCGGCCGAGGATGCCGGCGATGCCGTGGCGCGCGCCGAGGATCTTGCCGATCTTCGTGCCCGCGGACTTCGCGCGCGCCGCGAGCACCGCGCCCACGAGGGACTGGTTGATGACCATCGACGGACCGCCCGACTGGGCGATCACCATGTTGACGTAGGCAGGCTTTTTCATAGGCGATAGTATACCACTGTTTGGATGGTTGGGGCGGCCAATCAAACAATCCAAACAATCAAACAATCAAACAATCCAAACAATGCTATACTGTCCCCATGAGATTCTTGAAGCATGTCGCGGCCGCCACCCTGGCGCTGCTCGCGGGCTGCGCGACCTGGACGTTCGAGCCGACGCGCAGCCAGAAGTTCGTGGACGACGCGAACAACTACGTCCATGTCGACTACGGATCCGAAAAGGAGCCGCGCGTCTCGACCTTCACGCTCTCGAACGGCGTCAAGCTGCCGTTCCGGTCCAAACTGAAGGTGCGCGTGGAGCTGCCGGACGGCACGCGCTTCGTGGCCTACCAGCGCATGTCCGAGGCCGGCAACCTCTACATGACGGACGACGAGGACTACGAGTACTTCGAACAGGGCACGGGGTGCCTCGTCGGCTACCGCGCGAAGGGCGAACGCCGCTTCGGCGTCGTCTTCCAGGGCGTGCTCTGCGCGAGCGTCCGCAACCCGATGGCCGAACGCAAGCCGACCATCCGCGAGGGCGGGTCCACGCCCCAGGGCTTCGGCCGTGAATCGAGCGGTCCGCGCACGGTCGAGCGGAAGTAGCAGGCGGCCGCACCTGCGGAACGCAGTTGGCCCGTTCGACAGTTGAACAGTTCGTCAGTCCACCAGTTTCACCAGTTTCAAATCTTCATTTAAAATGTCCGCTCTCGACAACATCAAGATCGTCCTCGTCGGAACCCTCTACACCGGCA
>JAEDMN010000333.1 GCA_016302985.1 Kiritimatiellia bacterium
CTTCCCCGTTGACTTCGTCTCCTCCACGTGCTACACTTGCCAAACAACTGTTTGACATGGACGAGAAACGCGAGACACATCGGGAGCGCATCCTGGCCGCCGCGGCGAAGATCTTCGCCGCGCAGGGGTTCCGCGGCGCCTCGGTCCGGCAGATCTGCGCGGCGGCGGGCGTGAACGTCTCGATGGTCAACTACCACTTCCAGACGAAGGCGAAGCTCTACGCCGAGGTCGTGCGCCGGCTCTTCGCGTCCATGGCGGGGGACGACCTCGCGCGCGTCGTGGCGGGCGTGAAGGACGCGGCCACCTGGAAGGCGGCGGTGCGCCGCCTCGTCTCGCGTTTCGTCTCCCACTTCTCCGAGACGGATGCGCCCCGCGTCTACGCCGCGCGCATCTTCCGCTGGGAGATCACGCAGCCCTCGCCCGTCTGCGCGGAGCTGAAGGCCTCGTTCGGCGGACCCGCCTACGACGCCTTCAACGACCTGCTGGCGATGGCCGAGCCGGATCCCGTCCGCCGCCAGCTCTGGAACGGCGCGGTGTGGAGCCGCATCGCGGCGCAGGCGCTCGTCGACGAGGCCTGGCTGCAGATGTGCTGCCCTCCCGGCCACACCCGGGCGGAATGGGGCCGCCGCGTCGCCGACCATCTCTGCGACATCGTCTTTTCATCATTGACCTACAGGAAAGTCCGGTCCGCGGCGGCGCCTGCGCGCGCCCCCGCGGCAAGAGGCCGGAAGAAGGAGCGCTATGGGGACACGAGTTCTGGGCACGGGCAGCTATCTGCCGCCAAAGGTCGTCACGAACGACGACATCGCGAAGTCGCTCGACACGACTGACGAGTGGATCTTCTCCCACACGGGAATCCACTCCCGTCACGTCGCCGAAGCGGGCGAGACGACCTCCTCCATGGCGGCCAAGGCGGCCCGCCTCGCGATGGAGGCGGCCGGCGTCGCCCCCGAGGACATCGGCCTGATCGTCCTCGCCACCTCGACGCCGGACTTCAACCCGTTCCCGTCCACGGCCTGCATCGTGCAGTCCCTGCTCGGCTGCGTCAACGCCGGCGCGTTCGACCTGCAGGCCGCCTGCGCGGGCTTCATCTACGCGCTCGAGCAGGCCCGCGGCTTCGTCAACTTCTACCCGCAGCGCAAGGCGCTGGTGATCGGCGCCGAATGCCTCACGCGCATCCTCGACTGGACGGACCGCTCGAGCTGCATCCTCTTCGGCGACGGCGCGGGCGCGGTCGTGATCGGCAACGACGAGTCGGCCGGCGTGGCCGGCATGACGACGAAGGCCACCACGATCCTCGGGGCGGACGGCAACGGCAGCCATTTCATCCTGCGCACGGGCGGCACGCGCGAGTCGCTGCCCCTCGACCCGGTCACGGGCATCCCCGGCAAGCCGCAGCCCGCGGTCGCCTCGCTGACGCTGCAGGGCCACGACGTCTTCGCCTTCGCCGTGCGCAAGCTCGCGAAGGTCGTCGACGACCTCTGCATCCACCTCGGGACGCGTCCCGACGAGCTCGACCGCGTCTTCGCGCACCAGGCCAACCGCCGCATCATCGAGGCGACGGCCCGCCGCATGAAGCTGCCCCTCGAGAAGTTCTGGCTCAACCTCGAGACGACGGCGAACACCTCCGCCGCCTCGATCCCGATTTCGCTCGACCAGGCGGTGCGCAGCGGCGCCCTCGTGGAGGGCATGAAGATCGTGCTCGTCGGCTTCGGGTCCGGACTCACCTTCGGCGGCACGTACTGCACGTGGCCGCACCTGTAGGCGGGTCGAACGTTGAAGATTGAAGGTTGATTACGGCATGGCGAAGAAGGGCGGCAGGGCGAAGCGGCGGCGTCTCTACGCGGTGACCGGCTACGGCAAGACGGGCCGGCGCGAGACGCGCATCGTCCAGGCGGAGAACCGCAACCTGGCGGTCGAGGGCCTGGACGGGGACGAGCCGTTCATCGTCTCGCGCGTCGACCGCATCTGCGTCGGCTTCATCGTCGCCCTGCTGCTGGGCGCCGCGCTGGGCGCCCTCGGCGTCTGGCTCTACATGCGCGCCGCGTGACGGGGCGGTCCGTTGCTTCCCCAACGGCGTCCGCCGTCCGGCCGTGGTATCCTTTTCGCATCACGAACCTGCACGTCACAACAACGAAAGGATGTCCGCCATGAAGGAAATCGAACTCGAGAAGCTGCCGTACGCCGAGGACGCGCTCGCGCCCGTGATCTCGCCCGCGACGGTGTCGTTCCACTACGGGAAGCACCAGGCCGGCTACGTGAAGGCGCTCAACGGCCTGATCGCCGGGACGAAGTACGAGGGCCTGCCCCTCGCCGAGATCGTCCGCGCCGCGTCCCGCGACGCCTGCACGCCCGTCTTCAACAACGCGGCGCAGGCCTGGAACCACGCCTTCTACTGGCGCACGCTCGCGCCCGAGGGGAAGGGCGGGCCCGTCTCGCCGCGCCTCAAGGCCGCGCTCGACGCGGCGTTCGGCTCGGTCGAGGGCTGCCGCAAGCTGCTCGTCGAGAAGGCCGTCTCCCGTTTCGGCAGCGGCTGGGCCTGGCTCGTCGCGAAGGCGGACGGCTCGCTGGCCGTCATCAGCACCGCCAACGCGGACTCCCCGCTGCTGGACGCGACGCTGACGCCCCTCGCGGTCGTCGACGTCTGGGAGCACGCCTACTACCTCGACTGGCAGAACCGCCGCGCGGGCTACGCCACCGCCGTCGTCGAGCGCCTCTTCGACTGGGGCGCGATCTCGCGCCG
>JAEDMN010000334.1 GCA_016302985.1 Kiritimatiellia bacterium
GCACGTAGCGCAGGCCCTCCTCGAACCACACCTTGACGCGCTTGTCCTTCAGCTTGGACGAGACGAAGGGCAGGAACTTCTTCGCGAGCATGACCACGGCCCTGTCCACCTCGACGAGGTCGATGGACTCGATCGTGCGGTACTTCGTCAATTCCCGCACGGTTCCCCCGTCGCCGCCGCCGATCACGAGCACGTTCTTCACGTGCGGGTGCACGGCCATCGGCACGTGGGCGAGCATCTCGTGGTAGATGAACTCGTCCTTCTCGGTCATCATGAGGCCGCCGTCGAGGACGAGGACGCGTCCGTAGGCGGGGGTGTCGAGGATGTCGATCTGCTGGACGGCGCTCTTCTTCGACGCGATCTGCTCGATCGCCTTCATGGAGAAGCGCACGTCCTGCGTGTGCTCGTCGGTGTACCAGAGTTCGGTCTGCATGGCGGCTCCTTACGCGAGGACGTTGACGTAGTCGAGGTTCATGTCCTCGGTACCGGTCATGAAGCACCCCTTCTCCTTGGCGAAGAGGATGTGCTCCAGCACGTCGGGGGTGATCCGCTCGCCCGGGGCCACGATCGGGATGCCGGGCGGGTAGCTCATCACGAACTCCCCCGCGACGAGTCCCGTGGATTCGCGCATCGGCACGCGGCGCTTCTTCGCGTAGAAGGCCTTCTGCGGCGGCATGACGATCTCGGGGTCGATGTATTCGTGGTCGAAGAGGCCGATCGGACTCTTCTCGTGGAGGCGCTTCGTCTCCTCGAGGGCGGAGATGAGGCGCTCGACGTCCATCATGCGGTCGCCGCAGGAGATGATCGCGAGCAGGTTGCCGATGTCGCCGAACTCGATCTGGATGCCGTAGTCGTCGCGCAGGTGGTCGTAGACCTCGATGCCCGCGAGGCCGATGTCCCGCGTGTGGACGGAGAGCTTCGTGCGGTCGAACGCGAAGACCGTGTCGCCGTTCACCAGCTCGGGTCCGAAGGCGTAGTAGCCGCCCAGGTCGTTGATCTCCTCGCGCGCGTAGTCCGCGAAGTCCATCGTCTTCTGGTACATGTCGCGGCCGCGGTAGTAGAGGTTCTTGCGCGCGATGTCGAGGGAGGAGAGGAGGAGGTAGGACGCGGAGGTGGACTGCGTGAGCGTGATCACCTGGCGGACGTAGTCCGGGTTCACCGGCCTGCGCGTGAGGAGGATCGAGCTCTGCGTGAGCGAGCCGCCGGTCTTGTGGATGGACGCCGCGGCCATGTCGCAGCCGGCCGCCATCGCGGAGACCGGAAGCTCCTCGTGGAAGTAGAAGTGCGTGCCGTGCGCCTCGTCGGCGAGCACGCGCATCCCCGCCGCATGGGCGAGCTTCACGATCTCGACGAGGTTCGAGCAGATGCCGTAGTAGGTCGGGTTGTTGACGAGGATCGCCTTGGCGTTCGGATGCGCGGCGATCGTCTTCTTCACGTCCTCGACGCTCATGCCGAGCGGGATGCCGAGGCGCTTGTCCGTGCCCGGGTTGATGTAGACGGGGATCGCGCCGCACACGACGAGCGCGTTGATGGCGCTGCGGTGCACGTTGCGCGGCAGGATGATCTCGTCGCCGGCGCTGCAGCTGGCCATGATCATCGCCTGCACGGCGGAGGTGGTGCCGTTCACCATGAAGAACGCGTCGTCCGCGCCGAACGCCTCGGCGGCGAGCTGCTGCGCCTCCTTGATGACGGAGACCGGATGCCCGAGGTTGTCCAGCGGCTTCATGGAGTTGACGTCCATGGCCATGGCGCGCGCGCCGAGATATTCGGTGAGCTCGGGATTTCCGCGCCCGCTCTTGTGGGCGGGGACGTCAAAGTGTGCGAGCCGGTTGATGCGCTGCATGTCCAGCGCGTCCGCCAACGGCGTCAGCTTCTGATTCACGTGCCTTCTCCCCGATTCATTCGACCGCGCGGGGCGGGCAAACGTCGGGAGGCGGCACATCTTGTCTGCGCCGTCTTGCGACCAGCATTCCTGCACCCGTAGGTACGGTTCTTGCCATTAAATTTACCACCCAGTGAGGTCAGTGAAACAACAGCCCGAATTCCATACTCCCGAGGAGCAGTTCAAGGGACGGGGGCAGTATACAAAATCCCATCCCCCGAATCAACGCACTTGTTCATATAAACACGGGGTGCGCGAAGCACCCCCGGCAGGCGCGGCAGTGTGGCGCGGCTAATGGCGGCGCTTGGCCTTGCCGCTGACGTGGTCGAGGCGGAGGGCGTAGACGGCTGTGACGGGGAGGCTGCGGGCGAGCGCGTTGTCGAAGTCCGCCATGTTGGACGGCGTGAACTTGAGGCAGAGCGCCTTCAGCGCGCGGCGGCATTCGTCCGCGTCCGAGACGAGCCGCAGTTCGCCCCACGCCATCGCGCTCTCGAAATAGGTCGTGAACTTGTCCGTGGCCGCGACGACGTCCGTGAAGGCGCCGATCCAGACGCGCGGATCGGAGGCCAGCGCGGCGACCTTGCGTCCCTTCGTCGCGCTGTGGAAGTAGAGCGTGCCGTCCACGACGACCGGCGACACGGGGAAGCCGTAGGGGCCGTCGGCCGTCACGACGCTCACGGTGGCGACCTCCGCGCGGGAGAGGATGGCGAGCGCCTCGTCGCGCGTGAGTTCGCGGTCGCGGCGGCGCATTTCGTAGTGGTCCTGCATGGATGCTCCTTTCGTTGCGCACCGGGGACCGGCGCGCCCCCGGCGTTGGCTAGCGGCGGGGGGCGTAGACGAGGAAGCC
>JAEDMN010000083.1 GCA_016302985.1 Kiritimatiellia bacterium
CGACGCGCGTACGGCATGTCCATCTCGCGCCGCACGGCGCGCCGGTACATGCAGAAGATGGGCTTCACCTGTCAGTGCCCGGTGAAGGCCGCAAGGGAGCAAAACAAAGGCGCGAGGCCATTCCCCGGTCGGGGTCTCGCCTGTCCCTGCCGTGCCGGCAAACAGGTCGGTCAGGTGCAACATGATTTCCGCTGTCAGCCACAGGGGCGAAATGCAGTTCATGGTCTTCGACGGGACGATGAACGTAGACATCTTCAGGGATTTCATGACGAGGCCTGTGAAGGACTCGCCATGCAGGGTGTTCCCGATAGTGGACAACTTGCGAGTCCACCATGCGAAGATTCTCGACACGTGGCCGGAAGAAAACAGCCGGAAGATCAAACTCTTCTGCTTCACAAGAAGGAAGTGCGGTATGCCGCTGACTGATACTGACATCAACCCTGGCCAGCGCAATAAGCAACCCTCACGCGCTATCGCGAACAAGCCAGCGTTGCGCTGGAAACTCGCGCGCGCGGAAAATGTCATGGCATTTCGTGCAGGGAGGGCGGGGGCGGGCATGGTATAATCATCGCGAAACTGGAGGAAGGTGATGATGGAAAATCTCTTTTGCGCAGAACGGAGGGTCAGGCATTTCTTGTCGCACGCCTGTCGTCGGACGGTTGCCGCCGTCCTGATGGCGGCGGTCTGCGCCGCCGGGATCGCGGCGGACGATCCGCTGCCGGTGGTGGACATCTCGGAGGAGTCCGCACGGCAGGTCGTGATCGCCGAGGGCGCGAAGGACCGCTACGAAGGGCATCCGACGACACTGCTCGCGGACGACGGGCGGACGATGTTCTGCGTGTGGACGACCGGACATGGCGGCCCGTGCGGGCAGATGGCGCGCTCGGAGGACGGCGGGCTCACCTGGACGCGGATGGACGCCGAGCTGCCGGCCGTCTACGGCCGTACCCACCGCAACTGCCCCGTGCTGCAGAAGCTGCGCGGCCCGGACGGCAAGGTGCGCTACTTCGTCTACAGCGCGAAGGTCCGCGAGGGCCGCGGCCTCGGCATCCTGATGAGCGAGGACCTCGGCCGGACCTGGACCGAGCAGCCCTGCCAGCCGCAGCTGAGCGCGGGCATGCCGCCGACCGGCGTGATGGAGCTCGGGGACGGCACGATCGCGCTCTTCGGCCAGGTCCGCCGGAACCGCGCCGTCAAGACGGACCGCCCCACCGACGACCAGGACGTGTGGATGGCGCTGTCGACGGATGGCGGCCGCACCTACGGCGAGATGCGCACGGTGATGACCGCCGAGAACCGCAACCTCTGCGAACCGTGCTGCCTGCGCTCGCCGGACGGCCGGTCCCTCGTGCTGCTCGCGCGCGAGAACCGCCACAAGGGGTGCAGCATGATGAGCTTCTCGCACGACGAGGGGAAGTCCTGGACGGCGCCCGTGGACACGCCGTGGGCGCTCACGGGCGACCGGCACGAGGGCGTGCTGCTGCCCGACGGACGCTACGTGATCGCCTTCCGCGACCAGGCGGTCGGTTCGCCGACGCGCGGGCAGTTCATGGCCTGGGTCGGCACGTTCGACGACCTGTTGAAGGGGCGGCCCGGCCAGTGCCGCATCCACCTGCTGCGGCACCACTTCATCAACCGCTTCCCGGGCGGGAAGGGCGACACCGGCTATCCGGGCGTCGAGCTGCTGCCCGACGGCACGGTCGTCTGCACGACCTATTCGCGGCACTTCGCCGACGACCGGCAGAGCTCGGTCGTCTCGACGCGCTTCACGATCGGCGAAATCGACCGCCGGCTCGCGCAGCGCGCCGTCCCGTGACCGACCTGTCGGACCGCGTGGCGGACCAGGTCGTGCTCGCGCGCGGGACGAAGGACCGCTACGAGGGGCGCCCGACGACGGTGCGGACGGCGGCCGGACGCGGACCGACACGGACAGGAGATTCTGAAGTGCGTGCCGGGCCGTTCCGCACCCCACGCCCGCGCGAAGCGCCTCGCCCCCCCGCACGCTCCGCGCCCTCAGCGCGGGCTTGGCGTCTCTGCGCTGCGCCGCAGGCGCGCGGAGGCTCCTCATGCCTCCTGTTCTCCTGTTTTCGTGCCGGCGCGTGCGGGATGTTGGGAAAAGTTGGACGGATGGGCGAAGATGGAGCTTGATGGGATGATACAGGCCCGATAGGAGAAATGGGTCGGATGCGGACAGATCGGCCACATGAGACTTATCCGTCCCGCACATCCGTCCCATCTGGTCCCTCTGGTCCGATCCGTGATTTCGCGGGGCAATCGTCCCTCGTTTTGGTATACTGTCGCCATGAAATTCGAGTTTGTTCTGGCGTGTGTGGTGGCGGCGGCGGCCGCGCGTGGCGCGACCTTCCATGTCGACGTGCAGGCGGCGGCGGGCGGCGACGGTTCGGCCGCGAAGCCGTGGTGCACGGCGCGGGAGGCCGTGGAGGGCGTGCGCGCCGCGCGGAAGGCGGGCGCGGTGAAGGCCGGCGAGGCGGTCGAGATCCTGTTCGCGGCGGGGGACTACTTCGCCGGGGGCGGAATGAAGCTCGTTGCGGCCGATTCCGGGTCCGCGGGCGCCCCCGTCGTCTGGCGCTCGGTCGGCGCCGCGAAGGCCCGGTTCACGGGCGGCATCCGCGTCGCGCCGGAGCTTTTCCGTCCGGTATCCGACCCGGCGGTGCTCGCGCGCCTGCCCGAGGAGGCCCGCGGGAAGGTCTACGTGGCGGACGTCTCCGCGCTCGTCCCCGGGAAGATCCCCGAAATGGCGAAGGCCTTCGGCGGCACGCCCACGCAGCCGCTCCTCTTCACGGGCGGGACCTTCGGCACGCTCGCGCGCTGGCCGAACGCGGACTACACCTCGTTCACGAAGGCCGTCGACAAGGGCGGCGTGCTCGTGAAGCGGCCCGACGGCGGCAATGTCCGTTCGCCCGGCGCGTTCGTCTACGACAACCCGCGCGCGAAGCGCTGGAACTTCGCCGAGGGCGTGTGGATGAACGGCTACTGGACGCACGACTGGGACAACCATTCGGTCCGCGCCGCGTCCTACGGGGCGGAGAACGGCACGAACGACGTGATCCGCCTCGCCGCGAACATCCCCTACGGCGTCATGGGCGGCACGTGGGGCCGCAAGGACCGCCGCTTCTACGTCTTCAACGTGCTGGACGAGCTCGACGCGCCGGGCGAATGGTATCTCGACCGCGCGAAGAAGCTGCTGTACCTCTATCCGCGGAACGGCGTCCCGTCCGCCGCGGACGAGACGACGCTCGTCTTCTCGTCCGAGCCGATCCTGAAGGGCGAGGACCTGAAGTTCGTGCGGTTCGAGCGCCTCGCGTTCGAGTACAACTACGGCAGCGGCGTCGCCGTTTCGGGCAGCGACGTGACGTTCACGGACTGCAGGATCGCGAACCTGGGCGGCACGGGCCTGAGCCTGAGCGGTGACCGCAACGCGGTGACGGGGGCCGAGGTCTGCAACGTCGGGCGCGCGGGCGTCACGCTCACCGGCGGCGACCGCCGGACGCTGCGGAAGGCGGAGTCGCGCGCCGAGGGCTGCCATGTCCACGACTGGGCGGTCTTCCAGCGCACGTACGCGCCGGCGTTCGGGGTGAACGGCTGCGGCGTCGTCCTGCGGCGCAACCGGATGCACGATGCGCCGCATTCGGCCGTCCTCTACGGCGGCAACGAGCACCTCTTCGAGTACAACGAGGTCTACCGGGTGCTGATGGAGACGGGCGACGCGGGCGCGTACTACACGGGTCGCGACTGGACGACCCAGGGCAACGTGCTGCGCTACAACAACACGCACGACCTCGGCGCGGAAGGGGACCACGCGAACACGATGGGCTTCTACTTCGACGACTGCGACTGCGGCGACGAGGTGTACGGCAACGTCTTCCACAACGTCGCGCGCGGCATCATGGTGGGCGGCGGCCGGGACCATCCCATCCGCAACAACGTCTTCTCGAAGTGCAAGATCGGCCTCTCGATCGACTGCCGCGGCATGACGTGGAAGCACTGGAACTCGGCGGAGCACGGCGGCCCGTCCTGGCTGCTCGAGGAGAAGGCGAAGCGGCTCGACTACACGAACGGCGTCTGGGCGGCGAAGTACCCGCGCCTCGCGAAGATCATGCAGGACCATCCGCGGGAGCCGCTCTACGACCCGGTGGAGAACAACGTCTTCATCGACTGCACGAAGGAGGTGCTCGCGCTGGACGGCAAGGCGAGCGAGTGCCTGCCGCGCATGGCCCCGATCGCGGGGAACCTCGTGGTGAACACGACGGGGACGAACGGCGTGAAGACCGCGAAGGTCGACAAGCGGATCGCGGCGGGCTTCCGCGTTCTGAACGGCTCGCCGGAACAGCCCGTCGACCTCGGGTTCGTGGACGCCGCGGGCGGAGACTTCACGCTGAAGCCCGGCGCGGCGCTCCTGCGCGAAATGCCGGCGTTCCGGCCGCTGCCGGGGATTCGCTGAATGGGTGTGGAGCCCGGGCGGGGGAGGACCGGGACAAGGAAAGGTGTGTTGACCAACCATGAGCGGGAATAGGATGGAGACTCCTCCGGAGGTGCCCTACCTCCAGTTCCGCGAAATCTGCGGCCGCGGCGGCGCCGCCACGGTCTGGCGCGCCTGGCATCTCGAGCTCCAGCGCGAGGTCGCGGTGAAGGTGCTTGACGCGGACTCGCTGATGCAGCCCGGCGGCCTGGAGCGGTTCCAGACAGAGGCGCGCGCGCTGTCCTGCATGGACCATCCCTGCATCGTGAAGGGGTACGGCGCGCAGTACGCGAACGGCCGCTACTTCTACCTGATGGACTTCGTGGGCGGCTACACGCTCGGGGCCTTGCTCAAGCGCAAGGTGCGCATCCCCGAAGTCGACGTGCTGCTCGTGGTCGAGTCCGTCGCCGCGGCCCTGGGCTATGCCTGGGACACGTTCCGCACCGTGCACTGCGACCTGAAGCCCGAGAACCTGATGGTGGACCGCGACGGGACGGTGAAGATCATGGACCTCGGCCTCGCCACGGAGATCATCGGGGGCGCGACGCCCGGGGCCGTCCTGTCCGAGCCCGACGAGATCGTCGGCACGCCGCCCTACATGAGCCCCGAGCAGATCTACGGCGACGTCGAGCTGGACTGCCGCTCCGACATCTACGGCATGGGCGCGACGGCCTACCACCTCGCCTCCGGGCGCACCCTGTTCGAGGGGCTCTCGAACGACGAGGTCGTCCGGTGCCACGTGGACAGGTCCGCGACCTCGCCGGATCCGCGCTACTTCGCCCCGCGCCTCAGCGAGCCTTTCGTGAACATGCTCGCGCGCATGCTCGCGAAGGACCCCGCGCAGCGCTTCCAGACCTGGGACGAAGTGGCCCAGGCCTGCGAGGCGGTCGCGGCCGGGCGCCCCGTCGAACCGCCCCCGCCCGGCGTGCCGCTCTCCTTCGCGCAGCAGGTCGCGAACGTGGTCGGGGAGGACCTGAAGTGATGCGCGCCACGGTCCTGCTGGCGGCGCTCGCCCTCGTGGCGGGCGTCTGGGGCGAGGTCTTCGACGTGCGTGCGTTCGGGGCGCGCGGCGACGGGCGGACGAAGGACACGGCGGCGATCCAGCGGGCCGTGGACGCGGCGCACGAGGCGGGCGGCGGCACGGTGGAGGTGCCGGCCGGCACCTACCTCTCGGGGTCGATCTTCCTGAAGAGCAACGTCGACTTCCACGTCGGGGCGGGCGCGACGATCCTCGGCAGCCCCGATCCCGCGGACTACAACCCGTGGGACGTCTGCCCGCAGAACTGGAAGTCCGTCAACGAGTCGCACCAGGGCGGGCATCTGCTGCTCTGCATCGAGCAGCGGAACGTGACCCTGCGCGGCCCGGGGCGCATCGACGGCAACTCGCGCGCGTTCCTGGTCGGTCCGAAGGGCGAGCGCTATCCGCAGGGCGGCTTCCCCTGGCGGCCGTCGCAGATGGTGTACTTCGTCGAGTCCGAGGACATCCGCATCCAGGACCTCGAGCTCGCGAACAGCTGCTACTGGAGCTGCTTCCTCCACGGGTGCCGGCGCGTCTTCGCGCGCGGCCTCGACATCCACAACGTCCGCACCGGCTTCCACACGCACAACGGCGACGGACTCGACATCGACTGCTCCCAGCACGTGACGGTGAGCGACTGCCGCATCGACACGGCGGACGACTGCATCACGCTGCGCGGGGACTGCCGCCGCCTGAAGCGGCAGCAGGACTGCGCGTTTGTGACGGTCTCGAACTGCCAGCTCTCCTCGCCGTGCAACGCGATCCGGGTGGGCGTGGGCGAAGGGCGCGTCCATGACGCGACGTTCTCGAACATCCTGGTCCACAATTCGCGCACGGCCGTCAACCTCGTCTCGAGCTGGAATCCGAAATCCCGCGGCGTGGACATCTGGAACCTCTCGTTCTCGAACTTCCGGGTCGATGCGTTCCTTTTCTGCCAGCTCTATTCCCGCTACTCGCGCGTCGCGCGCTTCGACGACATCGTGTTCTCGGACATCGCGGGGACGCAGCAGGTGGCGTCCGAGGTCTCCGGCGCGCCGGACCGGCCTGCGAACCGCATCGTCTTCCGCAACGTGGACCTGCCGCACGGCGTGTTCGCGCGCAACGTGGAGGGGCTGGAGGTCGCGGGCGGGACCTTCCGCCGGGTCGAGCTGTCCGAAGCCGAGCTCGCGGCCCGGGCGCAGGCGCTGGACACGCGCCGGCGCGTGATGTGGGACGAGCTCGGGGAACGTCCCGCGGGGTTGACGAACGTGCTGCACGGCGCGATCGCGGACTGCGCGCGGTGGGACGGGAAGCTCGGCGCGAACTTCGACAAGGCGCTCGCGTTCCTGCGCCGGCCCGACCTCGCCACGCTGCCCGTCGGCCGGTACGAAATCGACGGCGAGAACTGCTGGGCGATGGTGCAGGAGGCCGACCTCAAGCCGTTCCCGCAGGCGCAGGGCGAGGCGCATCGGCGCTATGCGGACATCCAGGCCCCGCTGACCGGGCCCGAGACGATTGGCGTCTGCGAACTGCCGCGCCGCGCGTGCGAGGCGCCGTTCGACGCGGAGAAGGACTACGGGCTCTATCCGCTGCCGAAGGCCGCGCCGCTGGACCTGAAGCCCGGCGAGTATGCGGTGTTCTTCCCGTGGATCGACGCGCACATGCCCGGCTGCACGCAGGACGGGACGCGGAAGATCCGCAAGCTGGTGATCAAGGTGCGCATGGAGGATGCGGAATGACGGACGCCTTCAACGCCGACCTGGCGGCGCGCTACGCCGGCTATGTCGACACCTACCGCGTGGACGGCGCGCTGCCGCCCATGATGCAGCTGAAGCTCGTCCACACGGGCAAGGTCGTCGAGAACGCGCGCGCGATCGCCGCCGGCGAGGGGTTCGACGCGAATGTGGCGCGCGTCTGCGAGGCGGCCGCCCTGCTGCACGACACGGGGCGCTACGAGCAGCTGCGCCGCTACAACACGTTCCGCGACTCCGATTCCGTGGACCACGCCGTCTTCTCGCATGACATCGTGTCGGAGAAGGGCTGGCTGGACGGCCTGCCGGAAGGGCGCGCCATCCTGGACGCGGTGCTGTACCACAACCGGCGCGACCTGCCGGAGGGGCTGGACCCCGTGACGCTCGCCGCGGCCCAGACCGTGCGCGACGCGGACAAGCTGGACATCTTCCGCGTGCTCGAGGACCAGGTGGCGACGACGGACTGGCGGCACGACTGCACGGCGTTCTGGAATCTCCCGACGACCGCCCGTCCCAACGCGTCCGTCCTCGCGGCCATCCGCGAGGGGCGTCCCGTCGACTACCAAAACATCAAATCCCTCGCCGATTTCGTGCTGATACAGGTCGGATGGATGGTTTCCGGCCTCGCCTACGCGACCACCCGCCGGCTCTGCGCCGAACGGGGCCATCTGGCCTTCCGCCGGGACTTCCTCCACCAGCTCACGGACGATCCCGCGGTCGACGAAATCTGTTCGCTCGTTCGGTGAGCGGCATCCGCCCCCGGGCGTTCCCCGCCAGCTAACTGCAAAGGCCCGCGGCATCCTCCGCGGTCCTTTGCAATTATAGCTATTTTACTATATCTAGTATTTGCGCATTGACCCACACCACAAGATATAGTATACTTCGCCGCGTTGTCTCCGGTTCGGGGAGTACGGCGGCAGCTCTCGCCCAATGCGGGAAGATTGATTTCCTTTTAGACGTTTTCGCTTATTCGTTTCAAATTCAAAGGCAAGGACAAAGTGTTGTGAACATCATCAAGAGAGACGGGTCCCAGGACGTCTTCGACGCGGCCAAGATCGCGACGGCTATTCGCAAGGCCAACGAGACCGTGGATGATGCGGACAAGCTCACGGAGGCGCGGATCGACCGCATCGCCGCGCAGATCGAACAGTTCGCCGCGTCGCACGACCGCGCGCTCGGCGTCGAGGAGATCCAGGACCTCGTCGAGACGAAGATCCAGGAGGCGGGCGCCCACGCGGTCGCCAAGAAGTACATCAAGTACCGCTTCATCCAGGACATCAAGCGCCGCCACAACACGACGGACGGCGAGATCCTCACGCTCATCAACTGCACGAACGAGGAGGCGAAGCAGGAGAACGCGAACAAGAATCCGGTCGTGAACTCCACGCAGCGCGACTACATGGCCGGCGCCGTGTCGAAGGACGTCACGAAGCGCCTGCTCCTGCCCGAGGACATCGTCCATGCGCACGAGGAGGGACTCATCCACTTCCACGACATGGACTACTACGCGCAGCGGATGCACAACTGCGACCTCGTGAACCTGGAGGACATGCTGCAGAACGGCACCGTCATCTCCGGCACGCAGATCGAGCGCCCGCATTCGTTCTCCACGGCGTGCAACATCGCGACGCAGATCATCGCGCAGGTCGCCTCGAACCAGTACGGCGGCCAGTCCATCTCCCTGACGCACCTCGCGCCGTTCGTGCAGGTCAGCCGCCAGCGCATCGCCAAGGAGGTCGAGGACGAGTTCGCCTTCGCGGGCGTCTCGGTCGACGCCGAGCGGAAGTCCGCGATCGTCGAGAAGCGCGTCCGCGACGAGATCGTGCGCGGCGTGCAGACGATCCAGTACCAGGTCGTGACGCTCATGACGACGAACGGCCAGGCGCCGTTCATCACCGTGTTCATGTACCTCAACGAGGCGCGGAACGAGCAGGAGAAGAAGGACCTCGCGGTCATCATCGAGGAGACGCTCAAGCAGCGCATCCAGGGCGTCAAGAACGAGGTCGGCGTGTACGTCACGCCCGCGTTCCCGAAGCTGATCTACGTGCTCGAGGAGGACAACGTCCGCGAGGGCACGCCCTACTGGCACCTCACGCAGCTCGCCGCGCAGTGCACGGCCAAGCGCATGGTCCCGGACTACATCTCCGAGAAGATCATGCTCAAGCTCAAGGTCGACAAGGCCGGAAACGGCAACTGCTACACCTGCATGGGCTGCCGCAGCTTCCTCACGCCGTACGTGGACGAGAACGGCAAGCCGAAGTACTACGGCCGCTTCAACCAGGGCGTCGTGACGGTCAACCTCGTCGACATCGGCCTCTCCGCGGTCAAGGAGGCGGGCGAGAATGCCGGCGACGAGCGCCGCCTGACGGCCTTCTGGCGCATCTTCGAGGAGCGCATGGAGCTCTGCCACCGCGCGCTGCAGTGCCGCCATGAGCGTCTTACGGGCACGCTGTCCGACGCCGCGCCGATCCTCTGGCAGCACGGCGCGCTGCTCCGCCTCCCGAAGGGCGAGAAGATCGACAAGTACCTCCACGGCGGCTACTCCACGCTGTCGCTCGGCTACGCCGGCCTGTGGGAGTGCGTCTTCGCGCTCATCGGCAAGAAGCTCACCGAGTTCGACGGCGAGGCGCTCGGCCTCGACATCATGAAGAAGCTGAACGAGTACACGGCCAAGTGGAAGGCCGCCGAGAACATCGACTACTCGCTCTACGGCACGCCGCTCGAGTCCTCCACCTACCGTTTCGCGAAGTGCCTGCAGCGCCGCTTCGGCATCGTCAAGGGCGTCACGGACCGCGGCTACATCACGAATTCGTACCACGTGCACGTGACGGAGCCCATCGACGCCTTCGAGAAGCTCGCCCTCGAGGCGAAGTTCCAGACGCTTTCGCCCGGCGGCGCGATCTCCTACGTGGAGGTCCCGAACATGCAGGACAATCTGCCCGCCGTGCTGTCGATCATGCAGTTCATCTACGACAACATCATGTACGCCGAGCTGAACACCAAGAGCGACTACTGCCAGGTGTGCGGCTTCGACGGCGAAATCCAGGTCGTGAAGAACGATGACGGCAAGCTGATCTGGAAGTGCCCGAAGTGCGGCAACACCGACCAGAGCAAGATGAACGTCGCGCGCCGCACCTGCGGCTACATCGGTTCCCAGTTCTGGAACCAGGGCCGCACGCAGGAGATCAAGGAGCGCGTGCTCCACGTCTCCGAGCATCTGCAGGAATGCGGCTGCGGCGGCCGCGCGTGCTGATGGCCGGGATGAACTATTCCGGCATCATCGGAAGCGACATTGCGAACGGCGCGGGCGTTCGCGTGTCGCTTTTCGTTTCGGGCTGCACGCACCACTGCAGGGGCTGCTTCAACGAGTCCACCTGGGACTTCGCGGCGGGGCGTCCATTCACGTCCGCGACGGAGGACTTCCTGCTGGCGCAGCTCGACCACCCGTGGATCGCGGGGCTCTCGCTCCTCGGCGGCGAGCCGATGGAACCGGCGAACCAGCGCGTGCTCGCGCCGTTCCTGCGGCGCGTCCGCGAACGTCTCCCCGGCAAGTCGGTCTGGTGCTGGACGGGCTGCGTGTACGAGCGCGACCTGGCCCCGTCCGCGACGGGGTCCCGCTGGCGGACCGAGGTCACGGACGCTTTCCTCGCGGAAATCGACGTGCTCGTGGATGGTCCGTTCGTCCTGGACCTGAAGGACGTCTCGCTCAAGTTCAGGGGCTCGTCCAACCAGCGCATCCTCGCCCGGGGAGCGGACGGCGTCTTCGCGCACGCGCCCCATCTGGAAAAGAGGTAGGCATGGACATCTCGAGACGGTGGTTCATCGGCGGCGCGGCAAGCCTGTTCCTGAGGCCGGGTCGCCTTTTCGCCGATCCGGCGGGCGTTTTCTCGAAGGGCCGTCCGGAGCTGGTCTTCGGCGTCCTCTCGGATGTGCACGTCTGCCTGGACAAGGGCGGCGCGGCATTCAGGAAGGACCACGGTCCCGAATCGCTCGTCCAGGCCTTCACGTGGTTCCGCGACCAGGGCGCCGACGCGGTGGTGATCGCCGGCGACCTGGCGCACAGCGGCCTCGCGGGAGAACTGAAGGGGCTCGCAGACGCCTGGTACAGGGTCTTCCCCGACGACCAGGCGCCGGATGGACGTCCGGTGGCGCGCGTCTTCGTCTTCGGCAACCACGACTGGTCCAGCCCCGGGCGCGCGGCCGACGTCTATCCCGACAAGGCCGAACGTCGGGCGCAGCAGCTCTTCGCCGATCCGCGGAAGTGGTGGGACGAACTCTTCCACGAGGCATGGAGCCCGTTCGTCCGCCGGGAGGTCAAGGGCTATTCCTTCGTCGGCGCGCACTGGTGCAACGGCGGCTGCACGGGGAGGGACGAGGTCTTCACGAAGGGGATGAAGGAGTTCTACGCCAGGCAGAAGTTCGATCCCGCGCGGCCGTTCTTCCATGTCCAGCACCCGCAGCCGAAGGGCACGGCCCACGGCGACCAGGTGTGGGGACAGGACGACGGCACGTCCACGGCGATTCTCTCCGCCCATCCGAACGCGGTGGCGTTCTCGGGACACTCGCACATGAGCCTGCTCGACGAGAAGGCCATCTGGCAGGGCGCGTTCACCTCCGTCGGCTGCGGTTCGCTGCGCAACGTGAATCCGACGCTGCCCGGACTCTTCTCGCCCCTCGGCGGCCTCGAGAACTACAAGTCCCCCAAGAGCAGGAAGGCCCACGACGCGTACGAGGCGCTCAAGGTCATGAACATGCTGAACGGCTACAACTGCCGCCAGGGGCAGCTCGTGCGCGTGTTCCCGGACCGTCTGGTCTTCTCCCGCCGCGAGTTCGTGACGGACGTCGCGCTGGGACCGGACCTCGTGCTGCCGCTGCCCGCGGCCGAGACGAAGCCGTTCGCATTCGCCCCGCGGCTCGCTCGGGCCGAGGCCCCGGCCTTCCCGTCCGACGCGAAGCTCGTCGTGAAGAAGGGGAAGGGGTGGACGCGCGCCGGCGGCAGAAAGGGCCCCGAGTACGACACGTGGTCCGTCTCCTTTCCTCCCGCGACTGCGCGGAAGGGCGCCGTGCCGACGACCTACGAGATCCGCGCGAAGGACCCCGCCGGCCAGAAGGACCTTTCGTTCGGCCTGGCCGGCTTCGGCACGCGCTTCCCCGCGTCCGACCCGCGCACGCGCCGACCGCTCACGTTCCGCGTTCGCTGCGACCGCGTCGCGGCCGAGCCGAAGTTCGAGGTCTACGCCTACTCGTGCTGGGCGAAGCGCAGCGTCCCGCTCGTGCAGGCACGAGACGCGGAACGCGCCCCGGCCGGAAGGACGGGACGCGTCTGAAATTGGAGCCGGCAGAGGGATTCGGACCCCCGACCAGCGGTTTACAAAACCGCTGCGCTACCACTACGCTATGCCGGCG
>JAEDMN010000084.1 GCA_016302985.1 Kiritimatiellia bacterium
GGTAGTGCGGAACTCGTCCGTGCGAGAGTAGGGCGCCGCCGGCTTTTTTCTTTTTTCAATCGGCATCCCAGCAGGTGCCTGGACGCGGTGTGGACTTGGTTCACGCCGCGTTTTCTCTTTTCCCCGGCCTGTCCTTCTCCGCGAGTCACGGATTGGACAATCATCCGATTTTTGATATACTTGCCGACCATACTGCGGTTCCACCGCTTCACTTGAGAGAACTGGAGAGTCGATGAAGAAGTCGGTTTGCCTTTTTGCGATTGGGATTCTCGTTGCCGGCGCTGCCGTTGCGCAGGGCGCGGTCGAGTCCCCCGCACCGAAGAGCGACTACGTCTCGCCTGAATTCCTCGCCGTCTCCGCGGATGCCGCCAGCGTGTTTGCGACTTCCGCGACGGGCGCGAAGATCCTGCGGGTGAAGCTCGCCGATGGCACGACGACTTCCTGGACGATCGCGAGCTCGCAGGTGAAGGACACCCCGGTGAATCCCACGGGCATCGCGGCCGCGAACGGATCCGTCTACGTGACCTGTGGCGTCCAGGCGGGCGAGCTGCAGCAGTACCGCGAGGACGGCACGCTTGTTGGTACGACGTGCGTCGGCCACTCCCCGTGCGCACCTGTCGTCACGAAGGACGGCAAGACCGCCTACGTGATGAACCGCTTTGAAAACAAGGTCAGCGTGGTCGACCTCGCCGCCCGCAAGGTCGTGAAGACGGTCAAGGTGCTGCGCGAGCCGTTCGCCGCGGCGCTGGGCGCGAACGAGAAGCTCCTGTTCGTCGCGAACATGCTGCCCTACTGCGCGGCGACGAACGACATCGTCGCGGCGAGCGTCAGCGTGATCGACACGGCGACGGGCGCCGCGAAGCACATCCTGCTGCCGAACGGTTCGACGGGCGTGCGCGGCCTCGGCGTGTCGCCGGACGGGAAGTCCGTCTACGTCACGCACTCGATGGGACGCTACCAGCTGCCGACCACCCAGCTTGAACGCGGCTGGATGAACACGGCGGCCCTTTCCGTCTTCGACGGCGTCACGGGCGCCTATGTGAACACGGTGCTCCTCGACGACGTGGACCGCGGCGCGGCGAATCCCTGGGGCGTCGCGGTCACGGCCGACGGCAAGACGCTTGTCGTCGCCCACGCGGGAACCTGCGAACTTTCGCTCATCGACCGTGCCGCGCTGCACGACCGCCTCGAAAAGGCGGCGAAGGGCCAGAGCGCCAGCGGCATCGTGAAGAGCGCCGAGGACGTTCCGAACGATCTCGCGTTCCTCGTCTCGATCCGTCGCCGCGTCCTGGCCGGTGGCGATGGCCCGCGCGGCGTCGTCGCGGTCGGTCGCACCGCCGTCACCGCGCTCTACTTCGCGGACGCCGTTTCCACCTTCTGCCTCGACGAGGCTTCCGCCACCGCCCGGCTTCTGGCCGTCGGTCCGGCGAAGGACCTGACGAAGGACCGCGTGCGTCGCGGCGAGATGCTCTACAACGACGGCTCCATGTGCTTCCAGCAGTGGCAGAGCTGCGCGAGCTGCCATCCGGACGGCCGCATCGATGGCCTGAACTGGGACCTCCTCAACGACGGCATGGGCAACCCGAAGCAGACGAAGAGCGAGCTCTACACGCACTGCACGCCGCCCACGATGGTCACGGGCATCCGCCCCGACATGCATGCCTGCAACATGGCCGGGCTCGTCCACATCCAGTTCGTGACGCGCCCCGAGGAGGACGTCCACTGCTTCGACGCCTACTGCACGTCGATGAAGCCCGTGCCGAGCCCCTACCTCGTGAACGGCCAGCTCTCCGAGCGCGCGAAGCGCGGCGAGCAGCTCTTCCGCCAGGCGAAGTGCGCGGACTGCCACAAGCCCGATGCGAAGGGTCCCGCCGGCGAGGCGCTCTGGTCCGACCTCAAGCTCTACGATGTCGGCCTCGGCACGGCGACGGAGACGGGCCGCAAGTTCGACACGCCCACGCTGACGGAATGCTGGCGCACGGCGCCCTACCTCTACGACGGCCGCGCGCTGACGATGGAGGAGGTGCTCACGACCGCGAATCCCGGCGACCGGCATGGCGAGACCTCCAAGCTCACTCCCGACCAGATCAAGGACCTGGCCGAATACGTACTCTCCCTCTAAGGTCTTCCGATATGTTCAAGACACTCTGCGCAGTTTTGTTCGCGGCGGGTTCCGTCTCGGCTCTTGAGACGGAACCTTTCGTTCATCCCGCCCCGGAGCGCCACCCCGAGACGTGGTTCCACCTGATTGGCGGCAACGTCGCGAAGGCCGGGCTCGACGCCGACCTGGACGCGGTGAAGGCCGCGGGCATCAGCGGCATCCAGCTCTTCCACGGCCAGTTCGGCGGACCCTGGCCGGGCGTCTCGCCGCAGATCCCCTGCCTCAGCGCGGACTGGGACGACCTCATCCGTCACGCCGCCGATGGCTGCGCGGCGCGCGGTCTGACCTACAAGATGCAGAACTGCCCGGGCTGGTCGATGAGCGGCGGCCCCTGGATCACGCCCGAGATGGCGATGCGGAACCTCTCGTACGGCCAGACGCAGGTCGCGGGCGGATCCGGCGAGCAGACGATCGCCCTGCCCGTGCCGTCGCTGCCGCGGCACGAGATCGGGCTCTCCGAGAAGGACCGCGACTATCGCGACCTGTTCGTGCTCGCGTTCCCGACGCCGAAGGGCGGCGACGTGCCGGTGCTGACGCCGAAGCCGGCCTCTTCGGAGGACAGGGACGGCGTGCTGCGCCGCACGTTCGTCCTCGACGCGCCGGCCACCGTCTCCGCGGTCGAGCTGCCGAGCCCGAGCGACATGAACCATTCGAACGCCTACACCCCCGACGCGCGCGTGCGCCTCGTCGCGGTCGGGGAGGACGGAACCCGCGCGACGGTCCTGGACCAGGAGGTCCCGCAGGGCGTCTGGCAGGACAACGTGCCGGTCACCTTCGCCTGCGACGCGACGACCGCGCGCCGCTGGGAGTTCACCTTGACGCACGCCCATCCCATGAACGTGCGGGAGGTGCGGTTCCACGCCGCCGCCCGCCTCAACAACTGGGAGGGCCTCGCCGGCTGGGTGCTGCGCGGCCTCGTGAAGCGCCCCGCGCCGAAGCAGGACGCCGCGGCCTACGTGAAGGCGGACCAGGTGCTCGACCTCACGGACAAGTTCAAGGACGGCCGGCTCGTCTGGAACGCACCCGCCGGTCCGTGGACGGTCCTGCGCATCGGCCACGTCAACAACGGCGCCCGCAACGGCCCCGCGCCGAAGGAGGCGACGGGCTGGGAATGCAGTAAGATGGACCGCCGGGCGATCGACCTGCACTTCGCCTCCTACATCGGCCGTCTCGCGCAGGGACCCTGCGCCGGCGGCAAGCTGAAGGGCTTCGTGGTGGACAGCTGGGAATGCCGCCGCCAGACCTGGACGGCGACGCTCGAGGACGATTTCCGCACCGCGAACGGATACGACTTCCGGAAGAAGCTCCCCGCCGTGTTCGGCTGGGTGCTCGACGACCCCGCGGCGACGGAGAAGTTCCTGCTCGACTGGCGCCGCACGCTCGGCGAGCTCGTCGAGCGGAACTACTACGCCCGCATGAACGAGCTCGCGCGCGGGCTCGGCATGACGGCCCAGTACGAGACCGCGTTCGGCGACGTCATCCCCGGCGACCTCATGAGCTTCTGGAAATGGTGCGACGTGCCGATGTGCGAGTTCTGGCACCCGCGCGCCACCGAGTTCGTCGGCCAGGACGACTTCAAGCCCGTCTATCCCTGCGCGAGCGCGACGCACGTCTACGGCAAGGGCCGCTGCGCGGCGGAGGCCTTCACCACGATGGCCTTGAAGTGGAACGAGACGCTGGCCGCGCTCAAGCGCACGGGCAACCACGCGCTCGCCCGCGGCGTGACGCATCTCGTCTTCCACACCTTCACGCACAACCCGCGCACGGACGGCCTGCCGCCCGGCTCGAGCTTCGGCCACCACATCGGCACGCCGTTCGTCCGCCAGCAGACCTGGTGGGGCGCGATGCCGGAGTTCACGGACTACTTCGCGCGCTGCGAAGTGCTCCTCGAGTCCGGCCGTCCCTGCAGCGACGTGCTCTGGTTCCTCGGCGACGAGGTCGGGCACAAGCCGTCCGAGACTTCGCCCCTGCCGGACGGCTTCAAGTTCGACTACTGCAACCCCGACGTGCTGCTGAACCGCGTCGCCGCGAAGGACGGCCGTCTCGTGCTGCCCGACGGCGTCTCCTACTCGGTGCTGTGGATTCCCGACGGCACCTACGTCGCGCCGAAGAGCGAGGCGAAGCTGCAGGCCCTCGCCGCCGCGGGGGCGCGCATCGTGCGCGGGACGCCCGCCGCGGCCGTGGCCGGCCTCGCGCCCGACGTCGTGGTCGGTCCGAGCACGCCGGCCGTGCCGCCGTCCCGCCTCGAGCCGCCGGTCGAGTGGATCCACCGCACGGCGCCCGGCCAGGACTGGTATTTCGTCTGCGCCAACGGCGCGGAGGGCTACCGCGGCCGCGTGGGCTTCCGCGCGACGGGGCCGGTCCAGGTCTGGGATCCCGTGACGGGTGCGGTGCGCGACGTCGCGCCCGTGTCCGTGGCGGACGGTCGCACGACGCTCGCCCTCGACTTCGCGTGCGGCGAGTCCGCCTTCGTCGTCTTCGGCAAGCCCGTCCCCGCCACGGCGCCGTGCCGCGCGCCCGCGGCCACGCCCGTCACGGTCGGTGGCTGGTCCGTCGCGTTCCCCGCGGGCTGGGGCGCCCCGGCGAGCCTGAAGCTCGACGCCCTGAAGAGCTGGACCGAGCTGCCGATGTCCGACGAGGCGCGCCACTTCTCCGGCACGGCGACGTACACGGCGACCGTGGACGCGAAGGCTGGGCGCGCGACGCTCGACCTCGGCCGCGTCGAGACCGTCGCCACGGTCTTCGTCAACGGACGGAAGGTCCGGACGCTCTGGGCACCTCCCTACCGCTGCGCCGTCGAGCTGAGGGACGGCGCGAACGACCTGCGCGTCGAGGTCGCCAACACCTGGTTCAACCGACTCGCCTACGATTCGGGCCTGCCGGAGAAGGACCGCAAGACCTGGACGATCGCGCCGCCGAAGAAGGGGACGCCGCCCGAACCCGCGGGCCTCCTCGGTCCGGTCACGATTCGATGACGTCGCGAAGGGACATCCTCTTCGCCTGCCTGGCGCTCCTTGGCGGCTTCGTGCTGCTGGGGACGATCGTCGTGCACATCGTGCGCGAGCGCCGCGAGGAAGGTGCCCCGTCCGCACGGGACCCGGTTGCGCGCCGCGAGGAAGGTGCCCCGTCCGCACGGGACCCGGTTGCGCGCCGGCCTCCGGCGCGCGAACGCCAGGTTCGTCTGGCGAACCGCACGATCGTCCTCGAAGCCGGGCGGCGGACGTTCCCGAAGGCCTTTGCCGAACTGCAGGCGCCGTCCGCGCGACGCACCGTTCCGTACGTCGTCATCTCCGAACGCCCTGTCTCGAAGGAGGTCCGCGCCCGCGCGTCGGCATGCGGGGCGCGCGTGCTCGGCTTCATGCCCGTCAACGCGCTCGTCGTGGAGGCGGGCGAGAAGGCGCTGAAGCGCCTGGCGGACGATTCCAGCTTCGCGGCCGCCTACGAGCTCGCGCCGCAGGACAAGGTGCAGGCCGCCGTGCGCGGGAAGGCCGCGGGCGCGGCGACGGTGGACGTGACCGTCGTGCCGCTCATGGTCACGGACGTGCCGCTGCTCGCGGACTTCGTGAAAGGCAGGGGCGGCGCGGTGATTCCGGAGGCCGACGGGCGCCCCGTGCTGCGCGTCCGCGTGCCGTCCGCGCTCGTCGACGACCTGTCCCGACGCGGCGACGTGCGCTGGATCGAGGCCTACGCCCCCGCGCGCCTGCATGCCGACGTCGCGGTCGGCCCCCGCCTTCTGAACGTGCGGACCGTCTGGGACGACCATGGCCTCACCGGCCGCGGACAGGTCCTCTCCACGGCCGACTCCGGCCTCGACACGGGCGACCTGCGCACGGTCCTGGACGACTTCCAGGGCCGCATCCTCGGCATCCACGACGTGCCCTGCCGGGACGAGGCCGGCGAACCGACGGGCGTCCGCACGCTGCGCGCGGACCTGATCGGCCACGGCACGCACACCGCGGGAATCCTCGTCGGCACGGGCGCGCTGTCCGGCGGCCAGGTGAAGGGCGTCGCGCACGGCGCGCGCCTCGAGGTGACGGGCATCGTGGACGAGGACGGGGTGCTGCACATCCCGCCGCTCGCGGATCTCTTCCGGCCGCCCCGCGCGCACGTCCCCGCCTACATCCACTCCGCGAGCTGGGGCTACGACGACGACTGCTTCTATTCGACGGACAGCGCGGAGCTGGACGCATATGTCTGGGCGCATCCGGACCTCCTTCCCGTCTTCTCGTGCGGCAACCAGGGCGACTACGGGGCCGGCACCGTGACCGCGCCCGCGACGGCGAAGAACTGCCTGGCCGTCGGCGCGACGGGGACCATCCGTCCCGTGGACGAGTCCCCGAACAAGGTCGTCTCCTTTTCGTCCCGCGGGCCGGTGGAGGATGGGCGGATCAAGCCGGACCTCTGCGCGCCCGGCTACTACATCCTCTCGACGCGCTCGACGCAGGCGCCGGACTACATGGGATGGGACGTCTACCTGCAGAGCCGTTCCGACGCGCTGCGCGACCACTACGTCTACGACGGCGGCACCTCGATGGCCTGTCCCTTCGTCGCCGGTTCGGCCGCGCTTGCGCGCGAGTGGCTGGTGGACCGGCGCGGCTTCACGAACGCCCCGCCCACCGCCGCCCTCCTGAAGGCCGTGCTCACCGGCGGCGCACACGACATGTCGCGCGACGCGGGGGCGTCCTGCGGCGGCGCGGCGCCGAACAACAGCCAGGGGTGGGGGCGCGTGGACCTCGGGGAGACGCTGTACCCGTCCAACCGCGCGGTGAAGGTCGTGGACCGCATCCCCTTTGGAACGGAATCCGAATTCACGCTGCGCGTGACGACGACGAACGCGGCGCCGCTCGACGTGCAGCTCGCGTGGATCGACCCGCCCGCGGACCCCGCGGCGGCCGTCCAGCTCGTGAACGACCTCGATCTCGTCGTCTCGAACGAGACGACGGGCGCGGTCCTCCCCGTCAACGGGAGCACGGCGGCCGACCGGGTGAACAACCTGGAGGGCGTGCGGCTCGCGTCGGCGCCGGCCGCCACCTATGCCATCCGCGTGCGGGGCGTCCGCGTCCCCTACGCCTCGGACGAAGGCGGCGCGGCGGCGCTCTACGTGCGGGGCGCCTTCGCGGGCGAGGCCGAGGCGGCGTCCGCCGAGGCGGCCGAACCGCCCTGGTATGCGCTGACGCTGCGCACGGAATTCCCCGAACTTCCCGACTGGGGCCAGACCGACGTGTCCCTGCATCCGTCGGGCGCGGTCGTGCGCGTGTCGGTGCCGGACGACCTGCCGGACGGCGGCGAGAGCCTGACGGGGCTGGAATGGACGGACGACGCGACGGGCGTCGTCACGCCGCTCGGGGAACAGCGCCTGCTGGAGATCGCCCTGGCGACGGACCCCGCGGGGCCGGGCGTGCCGCTGCGGGATGCCGCGGGGCGGATGCCGCAGGCGTTCGACGTCGCGCTCGAGGGGCCGCGGGAGGTTCGCTTCCGCTACTATGAACATCGCCGGCTCGTCCTGACCTTCTCGTCCGGACGCGCGGCGACCAGCAATTCCGTCTATCGCATTCGCGCGTTTTAAGGTATAATGGGCTGAACAGTTGGGGAAGTGAAAGGATTTGACGATGGCAGAGAAGAAGAAGACCGCGCGCAAGGCCCTCGCCGTGTCGCTGGGCATGCGCCTGTGGCTGTGCGCGCTGGGATCGTCCCTGGTGGCGCTCGTCGTGTACGGGCTGACGCTGGCGGGCTATGTGTTCCCGGGCGAATCCGCGCACCTGTTCACGCAGTGGATGGGGATGGACGCGCTGGCCGCCCCCGTGCATCCGATCTGGGGCGCGGTGGTCAAGTTCGTCGGCGGCATGTCCAGCCTGTCCTCGGTCGCGGTCCGCCTGAACACGCTCTCGCTGCTCTGCGGCGCGCTGTCCGCCGGATTCGTCTGCGTGCTCGTCGGCTTCTTCATCCTCAACACGGCGCAGCACGAGGATTCGCAGCCGCACGCCTCCGCCGCGGCCAGCCTGGGCGGTCTCACCGCCGCCTTCGCGTTCGTCTTCTCGACGGCGGTTTGGCAGTCGTCCACGCACCTCGACTTCAACGTCTTCGGCGTCTTCCTCGCGCTCGCCGTCTTCATGCTCTTCATCCCGATGGCGCGCTTCCCGCGCCTGACCCCGCTGTTCGCGATGCTCGTCGGCGTCGGGGTCGGCGTCGGCCTCGTCGAGAGCCCGGTCTTCGTCCCCCTGGCGCCGGTCTACCTCATGGCCGTCGTCGTGACGTCGGTGCGCAACGACCGGAAGTTCTACCTGCCGGCGATCCTCTTCCTCGTCGCGGGCCTCGTCGGCTTCACCGTCGTCGCGCGCCTGGTCGCCTCCTCCTACCTCGCGCTCCCGGCGGCGGCCGCGGGCGGTTTCGAGGACGCGGGCGACGTGCTCGTGAAGCTCCTCCGGGACCATCTCCACGAGATGCGCCAGTGGGTCGACCGTCCGGGCTGGCTGTACGTCGTCATCCTCGCCGTGCTGCCGTTCGTGGCCTGCGGATTCGCCGCGCCGCGCGGACTCAACAGCGAGCGCACCTGGAGCCAGTACCTCTTCCACGCCGCGATGACCATCTGCGCGATCCTCGCCACCGCGACGTCGCTCTCCCCCGAGAGCGTGATGCGTCCCTTCGGCATCTCCCCCGTCGCGACCTCCACGCTCGCGGCCGTGACCTGCGGCTACCTCGCGGCCTACTGGTTCGTCCTGTTCCGCGCCGCGCTGCCGACGGCCGACCAGGAGGCCCAGCCTGCGGTGCTGACCCTCGGCAGGCGCGTCGCGCCGTTCGCGCTGTTTTCCTTCCTCGCCCTCCTCGCGCTCGCGGCGCTGGTGAACGCCTTCAGCTGCTCGCGCGACCGCGGCGCCTTCGCGGACATCTGCGCGGGCGAGATCGTCGACCGCCTGGGCGGCCGCTCCTGGCTCGTCACGGACGGCCTGCTGGACGACCACCTGCGCGTCGTCGCGGCCTCCCGCGGCAAGCAGCTCGACCTGGTCTGCCTGCAGCGCGACACGGACGACGCCTACCTCAAGGAGCTCTCCGCGCTCGTCAAGGCGCGCAAGCTCGAGGCCGGACGCGCCAACCTCGCGATCTCCATCCAGCTGGGCGTGCTGCCGTTCCTCCAGGACTGGTTCATGGGCGACGCCAGGATCCATGAGAAGGCCGCCATCTTCGGCGTGCCCGACTTCTGGTACATGGCCGAGCGCCAGCCCGTGCCGGAGTGCCTGTTCTTCGGCGGCGTGAAGGACTGCAAGGCGGACGTCGACGGCGCCAAGGCCCTCGCGGACTTCCGGGCGTTCTGGGAGAAGATCGAGCCCGTGCTCCACGCGGAGAAGAAGAAGGGGTCGCGCGCGATCCTGGAGGCGAAGGACCCGCTGGACGCCCTGCGCCTGCAGCTGCGCCGCCACGTCGGCTTCCTCGCGAACAACCTCGGCGTGATGCTCCAGGACATGGGCATGGACAAGGAGGCGTGGGCGGTCTACGAGCTCGTCCTCAAGACCATCGACTGCGACAACATCTGCACGCTCTTCAACGAGTTCGAGATGGCGCGTGCCGGCGTGAAGGAGGCCGTCGCGCACAAGACCGAGATCGAGCGCCAGCTGAAGGCGATCGTCGACGACCCCCAGCGCCGCTACCTGCTCTGGTCGCTGTCGCGCTACTACGGCTACATCCGCTCGCCCGAGATCTTCGCCCGCATGGGCTGGGGCTGGGTGATGTCCGGCCAGACCGGCAACGCGATCGCCCAGGTCCAGCGCGCGACGAACCTCGTCCCGGCCGACCGCCAGGCGGGGCTGCTGAACATGATGGCCGCCTTCTACGCGAGCGGCAACCAGGCCGACAAGTCGCGCGAGGTCTACAACAAGGTCCTCGCGCAGGACGCCGGCAACCACGACGCCCTCGTGGGCCTCGCGCGCCTCGCCCTGAAGAAGGGCGCCGTCGACGAGGCGCGCAAGCACCTCCAGGACGCCACCAAGGCCGCGAAGGGCGCCGAGAGCGCGGGCTTCGACTGGGCGCTCCTCCACCTGATGAACAACGACTTCTCCGCGGCCCGCCTGGCGCTCCAGAAGCTGACGGACCTCCAGCCCAAGTCGCTGCAGGCCTGGTCGCTCCTCGCCGGCACGCTGCTCCAGCAGTTCGACCAGGCGAAGGACGAGCCCGCGCGCAAGAAGATCCTCGAGGAGCTCGAAACCGTCATCATCCCGAAGATGGAGGCGATCGCCGCCTCGCCGCGCGACTACTTCGTGCAGATGACCCGCGCGCTCGTGCTGATGCGCAAGGGCAAGGATGCCCGCAAGGCCGCGCGCGACGCCCTCGTCGTGGCGAGCGCGGCCCGTCCCGACGTCAACGTCGTGGGCGACATGATCCTGAACCTGGACATCGAGCTGAACCAGCCGGAGGACGCCGAGAAGCACGCCCGCCAGATCCTGCGCAAGGACCGCGGCAACGCCCTCGCGAACTACGTGATGGGCTCCCTGCGCCTGAAGGAGGGCGACTACATGACGGCCGAGACGTTCCTGCGCCTCTCCGTCCAGACCGAGAAGCCCGTCGCCGCCGCGCAGAACGACCTGGCCGAGTGCCTGCGCCGCCTGCAGCGCCCCGCCGAGGCCGAGCAGTTCGCGCGCGCCGCCATCAAGAACCGCCCCGACCTCTACGTGGCCTGGGAGACGCTGGGCTCCGTGCTGCTCGACCAGAAGAAGGAGCTGGACGAGGCCGAGAAGTGCGTCGCGGAGGCCATCCGCCTCGCGAAGAGCTCGAAGGTCGAGGACGTCCGCATGCAGCTCACCCTTGCGCGCGTCCAGATCGCGAAGGGCGACCTCGGCCGCGCCCGCGGCACGATCCGCCAGATCCGCTCGCACCAGAAGGAGCTCACGAAGTACGACCTGGGCGAACTCGACAAGCTGCAGCGGTCGATCAAGGGCAAGTAATTGCGGCTGCGGACCGCCTTTGGTATAATTCCGAAAAACCTTTTCCGAACAGGACGAACGATGGAACTGAACAGAAGAAACTTCTTCAAGGGCGTGGCCGCCGGCGCGGCGTTCCTGCCGAGCTTCAACATCCTCCACGCGGAGGACGCGACGATCGGGCCGAAGGACGACCAGATCAACGTGGCCCTCATCGGCTTCGGCGCCGAAGCGCGCGTGCTCAGCGCCTCGCTCGTCCGCATCCCCGGCGTGCGCGTGCGCGCCGTCTGCGACATCTGGAAGTTCCAGCAGCAGCAGGCCAAGCAGTTCTTCAAGTCCTACGGCCACGGCGTGAACACGTACGAGGACTACCGCGACATGCTGGCCAAGGAGGACAAGAACATCGACGCGGTCGTGGTCGCGACGCCGGACTGGATGCACTGCGAGCACACGTGCGCCTGCCTGCGCGCCGGCAAGCACGTCTACTGCGAGAAGGAGATGTCCAACAAGCTCGAGCAGGCCGCGGAGATGTGCCGCGTCCAGCAGGAGACGGGCAAGCTCCTCCAGATCGGCCACCAGCGCCGCTCCAACCCGCGCTACCGCCACTGCTTCGAGAACATCGTGCCGAACATGCTCGGCCGCGTGACCACGGCCTACGCGCAGTGGAACCGCACGCTCGCGCCGTTCTTCAGCGTGAAGCGTCCGCCGAAGCAGAACATCCTCACCAAGTACGGCTACGAGAACCCCGAGCAGTACCTGAACTGGCGCTGGTTCTACAAGTACGGCGGCGGCTCGATGGTGGACCTCGGTTCGCACCAGATCGACCTCTTCATCTGGGCCTGGGGCGTGCCCCCGAGCTCCGTCACCGCCATCGGCGGCAAGGACGCCTTCAACCCGCCGCGCATGGCCTACGACCGCGTGATGTGCCTCTACGAGTTCCAGATGCCCGACGGCACGAAGAACGAGGCCTACTACCAGGTGATCTCCTCCAACGCCCGCGGCGGCTTCTACGAGCAGTTCATGGGCGTCAACGCGTCCCTCACGATCGCGGAGATCTCCGCGCGCGGCAACACCGTGCAGCGCGAGCTCCGCGCCGGCGGCCTCACCGACCAGCAGTGGCAGACCTTCATCGACAAGGGCTGGATCCTCCCGGCCGAGGGCGACAAGATCAAGAAGGAAGTGACGAAGGACATCGCCGTCGACACGCGCATCTCCGCGCAGGCGAACGGCAACCCCCTCGCGGTCACGATGAACAAGCCGGCCCACATGCCGCACCTCGAGAACTTCTTCGCGGCCTGCCGCCACGGCGCGAAGCTCAACTGCCCGGCCGAGCTCGCCTACGAGAGCGCCGTCGCCGTGCTTGCGGCGAACGTCTCCGCCGACTCGCACCAGACGCACTACTTCAAGCCCGAGGACTTCAAGGTCCCGCCGCGGAAGGCCTAGGGGCGCACCGGTCCCCGAGGCGCGGAAATTCGGTTGCGCGCCGGCCTCCGGTGTTTCTAGGTTGCGCGCCGGCCTCCGGCGTTTTCAGGTTGCGCGCCGGCCTCCGGCGTTTT
>JAEDMN010000335.1 GCA_016302985.1 Kiritimatiellia bacterium
TCAGACAATCCCGAGCTCCCACCCCTTGCGGTAGGAGGTCCCGAGAAAGGCGTTGGCCGCGTCGTCGTTCGTGATCTTCGCGCCGTCCCAGAGCAGCTTCTTCGTGCCGGCGCGGGACGCGACATTCGCGAGCAGCAGCGATTCGGCGAGCGGGACCGAGTAGGCGAAGTTCGTGTTCGCGGGACGGTTCTGGCGGATCGCGTCGTAGAACTCCTGCGTGTGCTCGGTCGTCTTGTACGTGAACTTCTTCGACTTCTTGATCTCCTGGCCGAGGTGCTTCGGGAAGAAGCGGATCGCGCTGTGGTGGCTGAACCAGATCGTCCCCTGCGTGCCGCAGAAGAGCGTGCCCATGTTCAGGAACGGCGCCTTCTCGGCGATGCCCCACTTCCTCTCCGTCTCGAGGAGAACGGGCGGCAGGTTGAGCCATTCGCGCTTCAGCGCGTGGCCGGTCATCGTCACGTGCTCCTTGTCGTACGGGATGCCCGGCTTGAGTCCGTCGTACCAGTGCAGCGTGACCGGCGGCAGGCCATTGCGTTCGGGGAACGCGTAGTCCACCGTCGTGCGCCAGCTCCAGGCGCCGTCGACCGCGAAGGAGGCCTCGCGGGCCTCGACGCTCGCCGGATGCGCGGCGCCGAGGTCGAGCGCCCAGAACGCGGCGTCCATGATGTGCGTGCCCATGTTGCCGATGGACCCGTTGCCGTAGCCGATCCAGCTGTGCCAGTCGTGCGGGTGCATGCCGTTGTGGTCCTTCGTCGGCGCGTAGTAGTCGCATTTCGGCGCGGGGCCGCACCAGACGTCCCAGTCCATGCCCTTCGGCGGCGGTGCGGCCGGGGGACGGTACATCATCGAGTTGATGCGGTCGTCGTAGCACCAGACGTCTCGGATCTCGCCGATGAGCCCCTTCTTGATGGAGTCGACGCAGATGCGCATCGCCTTCGTGGAGTGGCCGAAATTGCCGACCTGCGTGACGACGCCCGTCTCCTTCGCGACACGGCCCATGAGCTGCGCCTCCTGGACGGTGGACGCCATCGGCTTCTCGACGAAGACATGGATGCCGCGGCGCATGGCCATGACGGCGGCGAGGGCATGGTGGTGGTTCGGCGTCGCGATGAAGACGGCGTCGATCTCGTCCCCCATCTTCGCGAAGAGCTCGCGGTAGTCCGCGAACGTGCGGACCTTCGAAAGGTCGTACTCCTTCGCATGGGGCATCTTCGCCATGCGGCCGAGGAGGTGCGCGCGCATCTTCGGGTCGGGATCCGCCAGCGCCACGACCTGTTCGGCCATGATCGGCTCGATGATCTGGCCCATGCGCGCGCCGCAGCCGATGAGCGCGACGCGGATCTTCGCGCCCGCCGCGATTTGCCGCGCCCGCGACTGGCCGAACGCGACGCCGCCGATGCAGAACGCCGCGCCCGCGGCGAGAAATCCTCTTCTACTGATCATCATGCACCCGTTGAAGGTTGAACGTTGAACGTTGAATGCGAATCCTCCGCACCACAACCCTGCTCGGAGGTCCCTCCCGGGCCCGGGGCATCGGAGGGGACTCCTCAGGGCATCCGCAGGTACGGGCGGCAGGATTCCAGGCGACGGTCGATCTCGGCCTTCTCCTGGTCCGTGAGCTTCACCTCGTCGACGGTCCACTTCTTTCCGGCGGCCGCCTCCTCCTTCTTCGCGCGGTGGCGGGTGTAGGTGTTCGTGAAGACGCCCCGCTTCTGCAGCACGTAGAGGTGCGGCCCGCGCATCTGGTCCGAGGTGCCGCCGAAGGTGTCGCCCAGGTTGATCATGAGCAGATACTTCGCGTAGATGTCCGCGAGACGTCCGTCGGGGTCGCCCTTCTGCTGCTCCTCGAACATCGCGGCGAGGAGGTCGGAATAGGCGGGCCGCTGCGTGACGATGCCCTCGGTGCCGAGGGCACGGCTCTGGTAGAGCCAGCCCTTCGCGCCCCAGCCGCTGAAGACGGTCTTCATCGCGGGCTTCGCGGCGACGAGCTCCGCGATGCGGCCGTTCACCTTGCCGCCCGGGGACTCCTCCTTCACGTAGCCGTAGACGTCCGGATAGTCCTTCGCGAGCTGCACGAGCAGCGCGACGTCGGGCTGCGGGCTCTTGCCGTTGTAGGTCTGGATGATGACGGGGCACTTGGCGATCTTCGCGAGCGCGCGGTAGTGCGCCTCGATGTCCGCCTGCGTCTTCGCGTCGTCCGGCGGACGCGCCAGGATGGCCATCTGGACGCCATACTTGTCCATGACGGCGTTCACCTCGCGCACGCGGTTGAGCGCGCGGGCGGACGTCGTGCCGGAGCAGATCGCGGTCAGGCGCGCCGTGAAGTCCGGCTGCGCGGCACGGGCCGCAAGGGCCTCGAGGCCTTTCACGTACTCGCCCTCCTTGACGAGGTCGACGACCTCGCCCGCGGTCGGCCAGATCACGCCCGCGACGCCGCATTTGCTCATGAACGCGGCCTCCTTCGCGAGAACGTCGCAGTCGAGCGCGCCTTCGGCCGTCCAGGGCGTGCAGAGCAGCGGAAACGGGCCGCGGATGGGGTTCGCGTCCGACGCGGTGCACGCGGACTTCGTCGCGCAGCCGGCCAGCGCCAGCACCAGCGCCGTCAACACGGGCATCGCATGTCTGTATTTCATCTTCGGAACCTTTCTTCACGCGCGCCGGAGGTCGGCGCGCGACCTCATGCATTTCGACAGTGCCGGCAACAGCGTCTCTCCCTTTGG
>JAEDMN010000085.1 GCA_016302985.1 Kiritimatiellia bacterium
GCCTCGGCCCGCGCCTTCGCCTCCGCGAAACGGCGGTCGACGTCGGCCTTCGCCGCGGCCTCGAGGGCCGGGTCGATCGCCGGCTTCGGGGCCGCGGCCTTCTTCGCGGGCTTGCGCAGCATGACGTCGTCGGGGTTCGCGATCAGATCCCCGATGTCGCTGATGGGCGCGCCCCACGCGAGGAGCGGGGCCGCGAGCGCGGCCAGGATGAACATGCGTGTCTTCACTTGAGCAGACTCCTTGTGTCCAGGCCGACATGGCCCGCCCGGATCTCAGACTGGGAAAGGATCTTGATGAATTCGTCCGGGAGCGAGAAGTAGATGCCGCGCCCCGTCACCGTGGCTTCGCCGTAGACCATCTTCGCGGCGCCCGCCACCCAGCCGCTCTTCGTCTTGCGGTCCAGCACGCAGTTCTCGGCGTCGAGCGACGCATGGAGCTTTCCGTCCTCCTTGAACTGCTCGACGCGGATGCCCTGCCCCCAGACAAAGGGCGAATCGGGGAAGAGGAACGCGCGTTTCGCCGTGATGCGGCTCTTGACGGTCCCGTCCGGATGGGTTTCGATCGGGATGGACACGTTTTCCGCCGGGGCCTCGACCTTCTTCTCGCAGTCCCGGAAGGCCGCCTGCAGGCGCAGGACGTCCGAGTCGTCGCCGCGTTTCTCCAGCCAGGCCGCGTGGGAGAATCCCGCCGCCGAAAAAACCGCCGCGCACGCGGCTATGGAAAGGATGGACTTCAAGGTCGGTTTCCTCCCGGGCCTAGCAGCAGGTGCAGTCCGCCTCCCCGTTGACCACCGCGTGGATGTCGAGCAGCATGCTCCAAAGCGCCCGGACCTCCTTGAACGCGATCGCGTTCGCCGCGTCGGAGAGCGCCCGCTTCGGATTCACGTGCGTCTCCATGAAAATGCCGTCCACGCCCGTCGCCACGGCCGCGCGCGCCAGGGCCGGGGCGAACCGGCCATCACCGCCGGAACCCGTGCCCAGACCGCCGGGACGCTGCACCGAGTGCGTCGCGTCGAAGACGACGGGATAGCCGAGCTCGCGCATGATCAGCAGCGCGCGCATGTCCGCCACGAGGTTGCGGTAGCCGAAGCTCGCCCCGCGCTCGCAGAGCACGATGCGGCGGTTGCCGGTGGATTCGATCTTGCGGATGACGTTGACCATGTCCTCGGGGGCCATGAACTGCCCCTTCTTCACATTGACCACGGCGCCCGTCTCGCCAGCCGCGACCACGAGGTCCGTCTGGCGCGCGAGAAACGCGGGGATCTGCAGCACGTCGCACACCTGCGCCGCGCGCGCGCACTGCCAGGGCTCATGCACGTCGGTGATGACCGGGACCTCGAACTTCTCGCGGATCTCCGCCAGGATGTCCAGCCCCTCGTCGATGCCGGGGCCGCGGAAGGAGTCCACGCTCGTGCGGTTGGCCTTGTCGAAGCTGGCCTTGAAGACGTAGTTGACCGACAGGTCGTTCGCGACCTCCACGAGACGGGCCGCGAGGTCGAGCGCCATGCGGCGGCTCTCGATCACGCACGGTCCGGCAATGAAAGTCAGGGAGCCGTCGCCAAAGGCGACGCCCCGGTCCACGTCGATTTTATGGATCTTCATGTCGAAAGTATGGTCCCTCTTGAGCGGGTATTATACCATACCGCGGGCCTTCATCAAAGCCTCGATTCGCACGGCGTCCTCCGGCGTATCGACGCCGACGCCCTCCTCCTCCGTGCGGATCACCGCGATGCGCGCGCCCATCCAGAGCGCCCGCAGCTGCTCGAGCTTCTCGGTCATCTCCAGCCGGCAAGGCTTCTCAGAGACATATTTCTTCAAAAAAGAACCGCGGTATGCATAAATTCCAAGATGCCGGACATAAAGTCCCGAGGAAAGGTCCGGCGCGTGGTCCCGGTCGCAGGGAATCGGCAGACGCGAGAAGTACAGGGCCCCGTCATCGCGGTCCAGCACGACCTTCACGACGGTCTTCGCGTCCAGGTCCTCGCGGCGGCGGATCGGCGTCACCGCGGTGGCCATCTGCCACTTGTCGCCCTCGCGCATGCGCGCGACCAGCGCGTCGATGAGCTCGGGCGCGATGAGCGGCTCGTCGCCCTGGATGTTGACGAGGATGTCGTCGTCCGCGAAATCGCCCGCGGCGCACGCGATGCGGTCCGTGCCGCTCGGCAGCTCGCTCGGGGTCATCACGGCCCTGCCGCCGTAGTTTTCCACGGTCGCCGCGATGCGCGCGTCGTCCGTGGCGACGATCACGTCGTCCAGCGACTTCGCCTTTCGGACCGCCTCGACCACCCAGGTGACGAGGGGCTTGCCGCAGATGAGGGCCAGCGGCTTCCCGGGGAAGCGGCTGGAGCCGTAACGAGAGGGAATGATGCCTAAGACTTTCATGGCACCATTCTATCAAAAGGGAGGGGGAATGTAGAGCGGAATCAGGCCTCGATCGCGCGGGAGAGCGCGGACATCCACGTCGCGAGGCGCGCGCGGGTGTCGCATTCCGCGAGAAGGCGCAGGTACGGCTCCGTGTTGGACTGACGGACCGAGATCCAGCCCTCCGCGTACTCGAGCCGGTAGCCGTCGATGTCGCAGCGCGACGTTTCCGCGCCCAGCGTCGCGGCCGTTTCGAGCACGCGCGCGATCGCCGCCGGCTTGTCCGCCACCTTGAAGTTGACTTCGCCCGAATTCGCGTAGCGGCGCTGGACCGGCGCCATGAACGCGGACACGGCCTGGCCGGACGCCTTCGCCCCGGCGAAGGCCCGCAGAATCCGCAGCGCCGCAAGCTCCCCCGAATCGCACCCGTGGAAATCGCGGAAATAGTAGTGCCCCGCCAGTTCACCGCCGCAGACGGCCCCCACTTCGCGCAGCAGGACCTTCGCGTAGGCGTGCCCGACCTTGCCGATCACGGGTTTGCAGCCCATTTCCCGCAGCGCCTCGATCGCGCCCCGGCTCGTGCGGACGTCGTGGATCACGGGACGTCCCGGCGCGTCCGCGAAGGTGGAGGCGAGGACGGGGATCAGGTAGTCGGGCTGGATGAACGCCCCCTTCTCGTCCACGAACATGCAGCGGTCCGCATCCCCGTCGAAGATCACGCCGCAGTCGAGCCCGCGCGCGCGGACCGTCTCCGCCAGCTGTTCGCGGGAGGCCGCCAGCAGCGGATTCGGCGCATGGTGCGGGAACGCCCCGTCCGGCGCGTCGTTCAGGAACACCGCCCCCGGGAAGAGCTCGCGCGCGAGGATGGACGCCATGCCGTCGGAACAGTCCACCGCGAAGGCGAGTCCCGTGACCGCCGCGGGGTCGACCTGCGTCTTCAACCAGGCGACGTACTTCGCCAGGCGGACGGGGTCCGTGCCCGCAACGCGGCAGGAGGCCGCGCTCCCGGCGGAGGCGTCATAGGCCGCCGGATCGGCCTGCACGAGCCGCTCGACTTCCGCGAGGCCGCTCTCATAGCCGACGGGCAGCGCCCCGCGCTTCGAGACCTTCAACCCGTTGTCGGCCGGCGGATTGTGCGAAGCCGTGATCATCACGGACCCGTCGAAGTCCTCCTCGGCCGTGAAGAAATAGACCATGGGCGTCGTCGCGAGTCCGAGGTCGACGACCTCGACGCCCGCCGCGCGCAGACCCGCCACGAGGGCGTCGCGCACCGCGGACGAACTCGCCCGGCAGTCGCGCCCCACCAGCCAGCGCGTGCCCGGGACGACCTTCGGGAGCGCCCGCCCCACGCGGTAGACCGTGTCGAGGTCGAAGTCGACCCCGTAGGTTCCGCGCATGTCGTAAGCCTTGAAGAAGCCCATGGTCCGCCTCCCTTCCGCGCCCGCAGGCGCCTACTTGCCGTTGAAGAAGTCGACGACTTCGTGTTCGTGGCCCTTGTCGAAGCCGTGCGGATGGTGCCCGTACGCCTCGCGCCGCTGGACCTCGATCTTCCCGCCCGCGGCCTTGAAGCGCTGCGCGAACAGTTCGCAGTTCGACGCCGGCGGCACGGTGTCGTCCTTCGCGCCGTAGAGCAGCAGGACGGGGATGCCGGCCTTCGCGATCGGCTCCGCGCGGTTCACGGGCTGGCGCGGGTCGTCCTTGCCGACATACGTCCTGTAGTCGACCTTGTAGGTCGCCGGGATGCCCCAGCCGCCGGAGGAGTACCCTTTGAGCGTCGAGAAGTCCAGCAGCGGCGCGTCCAGGTAGATGTGCGCGACGCAGTCCGGATAGGTCGAGGCGTACCGCACCGAGTAGAAGCCGCCCCAGCTCATGCCGATGAGGTTCGCCTTCGGGGCGAGCCCGAGCACGTCCACGGCGAAACGCTGGAACTCGCGGCTCTCCTTGAGCCGCCGGTCGTTCATGTTGCCGGGCTTCGAGACGAACTTGCCGTCCTTGTAGAAGCCGGGACGGAACGTCACGACGCGGTACCCGGCCTTGAGCAGCTCGGCCGTGCCCGTGCGGTCCGCGAACGCGCCCGGCCATTCCATGATCCACGCCCAGGGGTTGCCGGCCGCGGGCTTCTCCGGCTCGACGACCCACGTCTCGCAGCCATTCAGCTCGAAGATCGTCCGCTCGCCGCCCATCCAGGCGTTGCTCGCGGTCACGCGGCACTTCGCCGCGATCTTCTCCGCCATCTCGCTCTTCGCCCAGGCGCCCAGCGCCAGGCCGGTCGCGACGGCCAGCATCCACGTCCTTTTCATCTCCTCGGTCCTTTCTCAGTGAAGCGCCACGGGGCCCAGCAGGCCGGACGGCACCGGCTTCGAATCTTTCGTGAAGTAGTTCCAGTCCGCGAAGCAGCGGCGCCCCTTCGACGGACGCGCCCCGACGCCCTTCCCGAACCACGCGGGGAAACGTTCCAGGTACCGCCCGCCCGGGTACGGCGCCGGCACGAAATCGCAGTCCGCCGGCTCCCGCTCGTCGCCGACCAGGCGGTTCGCCCAGACGTTGGTGAAGCGGATTTCAAGGACGTTGCCGTCCTTGCGCAGGACGGAATCCGGCACCACGACCTCGTAGGGCGGACACCAGGCCGTCCCGAGGTCCACGCCGTTCACGCGCACCCCCGCGACCTGGCCGTTGCAGTCGCCCAGGGACAGCACGCGCGGCATCTCGCCTCCCGCCGCCGGCGAACAGGCGAACGTCGTCCGGTACGTGGCCGTGCCGCTGAAGTACTTCACCGCGGGGTCCGCGTGCGCCGTCCAGTCGGCAAGCTCCGCCATCTCGACCTCCGTCTCGCCGGGGAAGGACACGCGCCACGGCTTCTCCAGCCGGAAGGACGGGTCGCCCGCGCCGGAAACCGGCTTGGGGAGCTTCTGCACATAGCGGTTCATGCGGTCCGGCGCCGCGGCCCCGCCCGCGGGCTTCCGCAGGACGAGGAAGCCGCTGCCGCATGCCGCCAGCTGCAGCGGGACGCGTCCGTCCTCGAGACAGAGCGCCGTGATGCGCCCCGTCACGGGATCGAACCACTCGGGCGCCTTCCCGACGTCCGGCAGCCCGACGTTCAGCGACGCGGGATGGTCCGAATGGTTGACGACGAAGAAGACGAGCTTCCCGTCCGCCGCGCGCGCGGAGGCCGTGATGAGCGTGCCGGCCGGCCGGATGTCGTTCCCGACGATGCGCGCGCCGCCCGGCTCGCCCCACTGCAGCAGCGCCTGGCAGCGGTTGAGGTAGGCGAACCAGCCCTTTCCCGTGCGCGCCCACGTCTGCGTGCGGCCGAAGTGCGTCCCCCACCGGCCCATCGTCTTGCCGGGCAGCACGTCGTCGCCCCAGGGCTGGAGCGGGCACGTGTGCAGGACGAAGCGGTTGACGCCGCGGACGAACTGCTGGTCGCCGCACGCCTTGAGCTGAAGCGGCGTCTCGGTCCACATGCAGTTCGCGGGCTGCCCCGTGAACGCCTCGGCCTCGACGACGTTGTGGCGTCCGCGCGGCCCCGTCCACGCGTTCCACCCCAGCTTCCCGGGCCTGTCGCGGTTCAGCTTCGGGTCGAACCAGAACTCGGTCATCAGGCGGTCGACGTGCGCCGCGCATGCCCGCGAATCGAACGGCCCCGTGTAGGGCTCGCAGGCGAACTCGAGGCCCGCGGCCGCGAGCTTCGCCCGCATCGTCTTGAAGAGCACGTCGCGGTAGAGGTCCCTGACGGTGCGTTCGTAGTCCGCCTTGAACTTCTTCTCCGCCGCCTCGTCCGCCACATGGAAGCCGCCCAGCACGGGCAGGAACGGCAGCGGATCGTACCCGCGCCGCGCCTGGAACTCCTCGCGCATCCGCGGTGTCCAGGTCGGACGTCCCGCCTCGTAGCTGTCGAGCAGGACGAATTTCAACCCCCGCCCGACCTGGTCGCCGACATACTTCCTCAGGTCGCCGATCACGTGGTCGAGATGGAACGCGACGGCCTCGGGGTTCATCTTGTCGCACTCGAGGCCGAACGCCTCCCACTGGTTGGGCTGCGTGAACGCGCCCATCGGGATGTGCTGCACGCGCACGCCGCCCACGACCGCGATTTCCTGCAGGTCGGTCCGGCGCGCGGGGATTTCCGGCTTCTCGAAGCGGCCGGTGTCCTCGTTGTGGACGGGGAAGTCCGCGTGCGCCGCGAGCGGGATCTGCGCCACCGCGTTCGTCACGTTGAACACGAGCTCGCGCATCGCGAGCCGCGGCGGGATCCACGGACCGCCCGTGGAGGTGTAGCCCGGGCAGTTGTGCAGTCCGAGCTCGATGCCGCGCTTCTCCGCCTCCTCGCAGGCGAAGCGCAGCAGCTTCCACCAGTCGGGCGTGAACGCGACGAGCCCCCGCGTGGGGCTGTCCTTGATGGACGTCGCCCAGGGCGTGCAGATGTCCGCCATGCCGAAGACGGTCGCCGCGCCGATGCCGACCTCCCGAAACCAGTCCAGGTCGCGGACGATGCCCGCGCGCGTCACGTTGCAGCCCATCCAGTGCCACCACACGCCCGTCTTCGCGGACTGCGGGGGCCGCTCGAAAACGGCCTGCGGGTCGGGCGCGGCCGAAGCCAGCGCCGCCAGGAGGGACAGGATGGGAAGCAGGCGCGTCCGCATGGCATGCTTCCCGGACTACATCCGGCCGCTCTTGACGTCGATGAGGTCGCAGAGGCGCTTGTACGCGATCGCGAGCTCGTCGTTCGTCACCTGGAACATGTACTCGCCCGCCCGGGCCATCTCGCCCTCGGCGTTCGCGAGGCGCCGCTCGATCACGTCCGGCGCGTCCGTGCCGCGGCCCTCGAGACGCGCGCGCAGCTCCTCCATGGACGGCGGGTTGATGAAGATGTCCATGTAGCCCGCGCGCAGCGGGTCCGTCGGCGGCAGGTGGTGCATCACGTAGTGGCGCACCTTCGCGGCCCCGACGACGTCGATGTCCAGGATCATCGAATGGCCCAGGTTGAGCACGTCGACGATCGGCTGTTTCAGCGTGCCGTAGTAGTTGCCGTGGACTTCCGCGTGCTCGAGAAAGGCGTCCTCCGCCAGCAGCTCCCGGAAACGCTCCACCGTGAGGAAGTGGTAGTCGAGGCCGTCCTCCTCCTCGCCGCGCGGCTTGCGCGTCGTGCAGGAGATGGAGTACTCGAGGTCCGGATACTCCTGCAGCAGCATGTCGATGAGGGTGGACTTTCCGCACCCCGACGGGGCGCTCAGGACGATGAAAAGCGGCTGGGTGTTCATGGCCGTCAATTATAGCAAAACGGACGGCGGGCGTCCTACTCCTGCGCCTCGGCCGTGGCGAGGAAGTGGAGCTGCTCCGGCCGCGAGAGGTCGTTCCAGCGCACGTTCCAGCCGCACACCCGCACCTGCAGGTCGGGATACTTCTCCGGGTGCGCCATCGCGTCGCGCAGCGTGGCCGCATCGAAGCAGTTGACGTGGATGCACTGCCCGCCCATCTCCGCATAGCCGCGCAGGAACGCCGCGATGCCCGCGGGGCCGAAGGCCGCCTTCGCCGACGTCGCGGGCAGGATCACGTCCATCACGTGGCCGTCCGCCGCCTCCGCGAGGTCGAGCTTCGCGTTGGAGAGCACGAGCGCCGTCGGCCCCTCCTTCCCGCAGCCCGCCGTCGCCGCGCAGTTGCGCGAGAGCGTCTCCTGCGCGCGCCGGCCCTCGGGCGTCGCGCCGGTGAGCCGGCCGAACATCCGGTCGCGGTCGATGGACCAGAATCCCGCCTGGTAGAAGCCCCCGTGTCCGTTGGGTTCGCGGTTGATGCGCGCCGCCACGGCGTCGAAGACGCGCTTCGCGGGCTGGTCCGCGCGGTCGTCGTTGTTGCCCCACTTCGGCGCGGCGTTGCGCGCTTTCAGGCGAAGCTCCTCGTGGTCCTTCCAGTCGTTCTTCAGAATCTCGGCGAGCTGCGCCATCGTGACGGCCTTCGTCTCGTCGACGAGGTGCCGCACCGCGGCGAGCGAATCGGCGACGGTTCCGAGTCCGCCGCACATGATGCCGCTCGAGTTGTAGCGGCAGCCGCCCTGCGAAGAATCCTTCGCGGACGCGAGGCAGTCGCGGTACTGACCGCTCATGAGCGGCGCGGGGTTGAGATCGTACCAGGCGCATTCGGCGATCCGGGCCGTCGCCACGGCCTGCGAGATCACGGCGTCGAGCTGGCGCAGGTACTCGCGCTCGAAGGCGTCCGCGTCCGCCGGCAGCGCGCAGGCGGGGCCGACCGGACGGCCCGCGAAGTCCCGACCGCCATTGAACACGGCCTCGAGCGGCTTCGCGAGGTTGATCTCGGCCGCCATCGACGCGACGATCTCGCGTCCGCCGATGCCCGGCTCGTAGCAGCCGACGAGCACGTAGTCCGCGAGGTCGGCCTCCGCCTTGCCCCGGCGGCGGAACGTCTCGTGCAGCGTCTCCTCGCAGGCGAAGACGACGGAGGTGCGGCCCGCGGCCAGGCACGCGGCCACCTTCTCGAGCTGCGCCTGCGGCGTCTTCTTCCCGAAGCGGTACGTCAGCTTCGGGTTCGGACGGTTGAGCTCCCGGTGGAGTTCGAAGCAGATTTCGGTGATTTCGTTCCAGACGGGCTTCCCGTCTCGGCCGTAGCCGCCGAACGCGATGTTCTTGCCGTTGGGGTGCCCCTGCACGTAGTAGCGCGTGAAGACGTCGCGGAAGAGCGCCTTCGCCGACTCGCGCGTCTCGCGTCCGGCCGCGAGGTCGTCCCGGTAGAAGCGCAGGTAGATCCGGTCGAAGAGGCCCTGGGAGCGGCAGCATTCGCCCTCGTCCTCCTGGGCGCGATCGTAGATGAACGCGAGCTGGAGCGCCTCGCGCAACGTTTGCGGCGGACGTTCCGCGATTGCGCGGAGCGCGTCCGCGCAGGCCGCCATGCCCTGCTTTTCGGCAACGGCCGCCCAGCGGACGCACAGGCGCGCGAGCGCGTCGTAGACTTCGGCCACGCAGTCGAGGAAGAGCCGCTCGTCGTCCGTCTTCGCCGTTTCGCGCCGTTTCCGCGCGTCGTCGGCAAGTCCCTTCGGGCCCCGTTCGAGGATGCGCGCCCAGTCCGGACACGTGTGGCTCGTGTCGAGCCGCGCGAGCCAGCCGCCGCCGGTCCTGTTCGTCCAGGCGTTGACCATCGCCCGCTCCGGCGCGGACGCGGCGAACCGCGCGACGCGCTGGTTGCGGCGGCGCGGCAGCAGCTCCCCGTCGGGATGCCAGTGGACGAAGAGGTCCGTCGGGCAGACCGCGAGGCGCACGTGGTCGAAGAGGGCCGCGAGCCACTTCGCGCGCGTCGCGATGAACGGCCTGTCCGCCGTCTCGCGCGCGATGCGGTCCAGCAGGGCCTCGAGCCCGGCGCGGGGAAGCCCGCTCGCCTCGTCGACCTGGATCCCGCCGGGCGGGAGCCGGTCCAGGGACCAGCCCGCGAGGGCGGGTCCACCGACGGAAAAGACGGCGGCTCCCGCCGCCGTCTTCAGGAATGTCCGCCGCCGCATCATGCTAGAGCTGGAGGATGCGGACATTGCGGAAGTAAGGACGCGCCCCGCCGTGCTTGCCCTGGAAGCCGACGCGGCCCTTCGTCGGGAGGTCGGCCATCGGGCGGCTCAGCCACGGCTGGATCGGCGTGCCGTCGGGATTCGTCTTCGCGCTCGTGTACTGCGAGAGATCGGCATCCACCGTCGTCCTGCCGTTCACGACGACCTTCACCCGCTTGCCCTGGGCGTAGACCGTCATGCGGTTCCACTGGCCGGCGGGCTTCACGTTGCTCTCGGCCGGGCCGCAGTGGCCGTAGAGGGATCCGTTCTTCAGGCGCGGCGGGTCGTTCTTCCACTTGTCCGCGTGGTCGTCGAGCAGCTGGATCTCGACGCTGTTCGGAATCCAGTTCTTGACGTCCGAGCAGTAGATGACGACGCCCGAGTTCGCGGCGGGGTCGAGCTTGTACTCGAAGTCGAGGACGAAGTTCTCGTACTCGCCCTTGAGCCAGAGCGCGCTGTCCTTCTCGGCGGTCAGGATCGCCCCGCCCCATTCGATCGTGTGCCAGACGCCCGGTTCGAAGTCGGCGATCGTGTCCAGCTTCTTGCCCCAGGTCGAGAAGACGGGCTTCCAGCCCTCCTTCCAGGTCTGCGGGTGGCCGGTGACGACGTCCATCGAGACGAGCCAGTCCCACGCGCGGTCCTTCCAGTTCGCGGCGGGCGTGCCCGGACGCGGATTGGACTGGAAGCAGTGCGCCTCGAGCGCCATGACATGGAGCTCGGCGGGGATGCCCATCGTGCGCAGCTTGTGGTAGGCGCGCACGCTGCCCATCGGAGACCAGCCGTCCATGTCGCCGTGGAAGAAGCACATCGGCGGCGTCGCGGCGTCGAACTTGAGCTCGGGCGCGAAGCCGTCGGAAAGGTCGTTGCCCTTCTTCGTGTTGTACTGGTTCACGCCGTCCGCCAGCAGATAGGCCGGGTAGACGGGGAACGCCCAGTTCACGTTGCACGGCAGCTGGTCGATCTCGTCGACGGGCGCATAGGCCGGCGTCTGCGAGGAGGTCGCGACCATCATCGCGAGGTGGCCGCCCGCGCTGCAGCCCGTGAAGCCGATGTTGTCCGGATTCAGACCGCGCTTCCGCGCCTCGCTGCGGACGAGGCGGACCGTGCGCTGCGCGTCCTGCCACGCCGTGACGTGCTTCGCGAGACCCTCGGGGCGCGGGCAGCGGTAGCGCATCGTGACGACGGTCATGCCCTTCGCGAGCATGTAGTCGCGGATCGGGGCAACCTCGAAGCCCTCGACGCCGCAGCCACCGTAGCCGCCGCCGGAGACGGAGATGAGGATCGCGTCCGTCGTCCGCTTCTCGGGCGTGAACCACGTCAGATACGGCTTGTAGGACTGGTTCTTCTGCGGGGACGGCATCTTGCCCTCCGGCCACAGCTCCACCGGCTTCTCCGCACCGCCGAACACCGCGCCGCAGGAAATCGCGGCGCACGCAAAGAGGATGATCGTCTTCATGTTGCGGATTATAGCATATCCGCCCGTTCAGCGGAACACGGCGAAACGCGGCAGGACCACACGGGGTCGATCCGGCCAAGTTTCTCGGAAAGCGGGTCCGCGGCCATCTTCGCCGCGTAGTCGGCCTTCAGGCGGGGCAGGTCGTCCACCTCCGCGCCATCGGCCAGGTCGTCGTTGATCTGGAACAGCACGCCGAAGTCCAGGCCCCAGCGGCGAAACGGCGCGCCGTCCGCCCCCGCCGCGAGCGCGCCCAGCTGGGCGGCGACGGCGAAGGCCTCGCCCGTCTTGCGTTCGCAGGTCGACAGGTAGTCGGGCACGCTGAGCTTCTGGCTGGCGCCCAGCAGCAGCGGGTTGGAGCCCGCGAGCAGGAGGTCGTCCCCCTGCCCCTCGCAGAGGTTCACGTGGCTGTCGACGACGGCCTCGAGCATCTTCGCCGCGGCCGCGAAGCCGCTTTTCGCGATCAGCTGGTAGCCGTGCGCGACAAGCCAGTCCCCGACCGCGATCGCCGCGGGGATGCCATGCTCCATCCAGACCGTCGGACGCCCGTAGCGCGTCTCGTCGCCGTCCTGGATGTCGTCATGCACGAGCGACGCCTTGTGGAAGCACTCCATCGCCTCGCAGACGGGGCCGATGTTCCCGGTTCCGCCGCAGGCCGCGAAGGCCGCTTGGCAAAGACGCGGCCGCAATTTCTTGCCGCCGCGCCCCATGAACTCCAAAGCGATCTCGGAGATCCGACTCACTTGCCGAAGACTTCGATCTCGATGTAGTTGTTCACCGGCTCGCTCGTGGAGCCGTTGGAATAGACGCGCACGTAGCGGCCCTTCGTGAGCTTCGCGTCGACCGGACGGCCGTCGTTGCGCTCGCGGTACTCCTTGTCCGTGCCCTTGCCGAGCCCGAGGGTGTTGTCGTGGTCGTTGTTGAAGACCGTCGTGACGCCGCCCAGGAAGTTCGCGTCGTTCGAGATCTGCATGACCACGTCCTTGTAGACGCGCTCGTCGCCCTGGTCGTGCCACACGCAGATGGCGGAGATCACGTGCTCGGCGCCGAGGTCGAGCTGGACCCACTGCTTGCCGCCCGGCAGCTGGAGCATGGACGTGGCGTCCGGCGTCTTGTCGCCGTCGACGACGTACTCGTTCTCGCCCGTCACGGCCTCCTCGGACGTCGTGACCTTCGTGTCCTCCGTCGTGAGCTTCTTGGCGAACTCGGGCTCGACCATGATCGG
>JAEDMN010000086.1 GCA_016302985.1 Kiritimatiellia bacterium
AACGGAGGGGCGGTTAGGGCCGTAAAGTTGAAATTTCTCACAGCCCGTGCGGCCGGTACACGAGCAGCGGCCGGTCGCCCCGCACGGTGAACGACGTGCCCGTCGTGCGGTTGAGCGTCGCCTTCCAGAGCGCGTCGAGCGGCACCCCGTCGAGCGGCCATTCGAGGCCCTCGGACGTCGCGTGCGTCGCCGGATCGGGCGCGAACACCGAGACCGGCTCGCCCGGCCGGCACGCGTACGTCCGCGCGCCCGCCACGACCGTGAACACGCCCGCGTCCGTCACCATCTCCACCTCCGGCGCCTGCGCCGCGAAGTCCGGCAGCCGGAACACGTTGCCCAGGAAGTGGTCCTCGCGCAGCCCGCCCGCGCCGAGGATCGCGATCCGCCCCCGCCCGTACCGCGCGAGCACCGTGCGGAACGCCTTGTCGAGGTCGTTCGTCTCCTGCTCCGCGATGTGCACGAAGCGCGCGCCGAGGGACGCCCTCCCGTCCGCCGTCAGCGAGTCGCCGTCCCCCACCACGAGGTCCGGCTCCCGCCCCAGCGCCCGCGCCTTCGCGAGCGCGCCGTCGCAGCAGACGAGCCGCTCCGCGGACGCCAGGACGGCGCGCGCGGCCGGATGCTCCGGGCACGCCCCGTTCGCGAGAATCGCCGTCACGCCCGCCATGTCACTCCGCCGAGAAGGAGACCGCGAGGTCCGCCGCGCCGTCCGCGTCCGCCAGGACCGTGAACAGCAGCTGGCTGCAGCCCTTGTTCGCGCTGTCCCAGACGTTCGGTCCCTTCGCCGGCTCGACCCGCCAGGCGCCCTTCCGCGCGCCCGTCTGCCTCATCCGCAGCGTCTTCCCGTCCTGCCTCAGCACGACCTCGTCGCCCGCCACTTCGGCCGCCGCCCGCGTGTTCATGCACCAGCGGATCTCGCCGCCCGCGCGCATCCCGCGCACGGCGTCCTTCAGCACGTAGGCCTTCCCGTCCGCGGACATCACGCCGCGCCGCACGACCTGCGCCGCGTTCGTGTAGAGGCTCGAGAGGTCGAGCGTGACCGTCGAGGACGCCCCTTCGCCGGACTTCACCCCGAGCACCTTGCCGAAGCCCTTCACCGCCTGCGGACAGCCGTCCAGCATCAGCACGTTGTGACCGCTCGTCCCCAGTCGGAAGATCTTCCAGCGGTCGGAGTCCTGCGCCATGCTCCAGAGGTTCATGCCCCGCGACTCGATGCCGTGGTACCCCTCCGCGCCCAGGTCGACGCCCCAGCGCACGCCCTGCGCCTCGAGGATGAACGAACCGCCGTCCATGTGGCCGTGGTTGGCCTTCGGCGAGCCGCCCTTGAGGCCGACGAAGAGCGCCTTTTCGTTGTCCCAGGTCGACCGCTGCACGGCGATCGGCACGGGGCCGCCGGCGTCCCACACGCGCGGCAGCGACGGCCTGAGGTCCGCCTTCGGCGCCTCGACGTAGAAGAGTCCGTACGCGAACATGCGGTCCCCCTCGCGCTTCCGGGCGAACTTCGCCGTCGCGCAGGCCTTCCGGTAGGCGTCCAGCTCGAAGTAGGGCAGCAGCTCGGGCCGGTTGAAGCGCTTCGCGAACCACCACGTCGCGGGGCTCGTCCCGCGCCCGCTGCCGCCGTCCGCGTAGTTGAACATCTGCCCGCTCGGCCCCGTCACGAGGTCCGGATACGCCCCCGTCTCGCGGAAGCCGGGCTGCGCCGCGAGGCCGAAGTCGCTCCCGAGCGTGCCCTCGAGCAGGGCGACCGCCACGACGTTGAACTCGACGCCGTACGTCCAGTAGCCCGGCCCCTCGGGATAGTTGCCGTTCGGCGCGAGCGCCTTCATCGAATGCGGGATGCACGCCACGCAGCGCTGCGCGAAGCGCGCCGTCTCGGACGGATCCTCCTCCGCGAGCGCGAGCGACGCGGCGAGCATGCCCGCATGGCAGACCTGTCCCCAGTTGTTGCCCGCGCGGATCCACCATTCGGGACGCTTCCCGGCCTCGACGCCGTGTCTCCGCAGGCCCGCCGCGATTTCCCTCCGCGCCGCCTCGTCCATCTCCGGGTACAGCCAGTCGTAGCCCGTCGCGACGGCGAGGGACATCTCCGCGACGTCGAGGTAGTGCGACGGGTTCCAGTCGGAGAACGCGCACACCGCGCGCAGCTCCGCCACCGCGCGGTCGAGGTGCACCCGGTCCCCGTAGAGCCGGTACGCGAGCGCGAGCGTGTTGATGCGGAAGAGCGCCGTGCGGCTGACGCCGAGCAGGCGCCGGCCCTCCAGGACCCGCTCGACGGGCTTCGTCCCGAGGACGAGGTCCGCCCGCGCGCGCACGTGCTCCGCGCCCATCTTCACGTAGGCGTCGGACGCGGCGCGCGCCTTCAGCGCCGCGAAGCCCGCGGCGTCCGCGAAGAGCCGCGGATGCGGCGTCGCGGCGGCCTTCGCGGCGGCGGCCTGGAATTCGGGGCGCGCCGTCTCCGGCAGGTCGTTCGACTGGATTCTCCGCCCCCACAGCGCGAGGGGCAGGACAAGCAGCAGCAGGACAAGTTTCTTCATGTCCGCTAGTATAGCAGAAAACCGCGCGGAATCCGCGCGGCCTCCTCCTTGGTGGTGCGCCCGGCGGGACTTGAACCCGCACGCCTTTCGGCACTGGAACCTAAATCCAGCGTGTCTGCCATTTCACCACAGGCGCGAGAGGGACCGTATTATAGCAAATCGTCCCGCCTACTTCCGCCGGCGGATGCACATCGCGGCGAGGACCGCGAGGGCGAGGACGGGCTGGTAGTACATGCACTTCAGCAGCGCGACCGAGTCGATCGAGAGGTCGAGGCCCTTCGCGACGCCGATCGCGATGAGGATCTGCGCGCCGTAGGGGATGAGGCCCTGCACGACGCACGAGGCCGTGTCGAGCACCGAGGCGATGCGCACGGGGTCCGCCTTGAAGCGGTCCGCGCACGTGCGGGCGATCGGGCCCGCGATCACGATCGCGACGGTGTTGTTGGCGGTGAAGCAGTTGACCGCGGCCGTCAGCAGCGCGACGCCGAACTCGCACGTGCGCGGCCCGCGCACGAGGCGCGAGACGCGGTCCGTCAGCCAGTCGATGCCGCCGGAAGCCTGCACGGACCGGAAGAGCCCGCCCGCCAGGATCGCGACGATGAGCGTCTCGCTCATGCCGAGCGTGCCCTTCCCGAGCAGGTCGAGCGCGCCGAAGAAGCCGAGCTTCCCGAGGCAGCCCCCGATGACCGCCGCGAGCACCGTGCCCGAGAACAGCAGCAGCATCACGTTCAGGCCGAGCAGCGCGAGCGCGAGGATCAGGAGGTAGGGCAGCACGAGCAGCACGTGGCTGCCCGTCACCGCGGGCGCGGCCACTTCGCCGACCGCGGAGCCGGAGACCGCGTAGAGGAAGAGCGCGACCAGCGCCGCCGGCGCGGCGATCAGGCCGTTCGCGAAGAACTTCGCGCGCATCGGCACGCCCTGCGTGCGCGTCGCGGCGATCGTCGTGTCGGAGATCATGGACATGTTGTCGCCGAACATCGAGCCGCCGACGACGGACCCCATCAGCAGCGCCGGGTCCAGGTGCAGCGGCCCCGCGAACCCGAGCGCGATCGGCGTGACCGCGGCGATCGTGCCGCAGCTCGTGCCGATCGCGAGCGAGATCAGGCAGGAGATCAGGAACACGCCCGCCACCATCAGCCGCGCCGGGATGAACGACTGCGCGATCGTCACCGCCGCGTCCACGGCGCCGGACCCCTTCGCGATCGTCGCGAACGCGCCCGCGAGGATGAAGATCAGGCACATGATCATGATGTTCGTCTCGCCCATGCCGCGCGCGTACGTCTCGACCTTCTGCTCGAGCGTCTTCCGGCGGTCCATGCAGAGCGCGACCGCGGAGGCGACGACGAAGGCGATCGGCATCGGCACCTTGTACCACGGCATGTCGAAGCCCTGGTTGCCCGCATAGAGCGAAAGGCCCACGTAGAAGACGGCGAAGACGAGGAAGGGAAGGAGCTTGAGCATGGCGGTTCTCGGGTTTACGGGTTCTCGGGTTTACGGGTTCTCGGGTTTACGGGTTTGCGGGTTTACGGGGTTGCGGGCTTGCGGGTTCCGAGGCGGCGGTCTCGAGGACCTTGCGGGCGCGCCAGCCGCCCCAGACGAAGGGGCGCCAGGGGCCGATGCCCCGCACGACGCGCACCACGTCGTCGTGCGCGTCGAGGAACGTCGCGTCGATCGGGAAGCGCATGAAGAAGGTGTGGATCGCGTTGCAGCGCAGGATGAGCAGACCCTCGCCGGGCGGGAGGGACCGGCGCCCGATGAGGCCCACCGCCCGCTGGAGGAAGGTCCGCGCGACTTCGGCGCGCACGCCCCGGATCTCGACGTGTTCCCTCATGCGGTTCATCCGAAGAGGGCCATGAGGCGCTCGGTGGAGAGCGGCGCGCCGGTGGCGGACTCGAGCAGGTCCTCGCTCACGGCGCGCTTCTCGCCGTGCAGGTCGAGGATGCGCTCCTCGACCGTGTCCGCGGCGACGACGCGGTAGACGGTGACGGGGTCCTTCTGCCCGATGCGGTGCGCGCGGTCCGCGGCCTGGTCCTCGACCGCCGGATTCCACCAGGGGTCGAGCAGCAGCACGAAGTTGGCCGCCGTGAGGTTGAGCCCCGTGCCGCCCGCCTTGAGCGAGATGAGGAAGAAGTCGCCGTCCCCGCGCTGGAACGCGTCCACGGCCTCCGCGCGCTCGGCCGCCGGGGTCGAGCCGTCGAGGTAGCGGTACGTCCACTTGCGGGACTCCACCGCCTCGCGCACGATCGCGAGGTAGTCGGTGAACTGGCTGAACACGAGCGCGCGGTGCCCGGCCTCGCGCAGGTCGCCCAGCAGCTCCAGCACGGCGTCGAGCTTCGCGCTGCGCACCTGGTCCGGGATGACGAGGGACGGGTGGCAGCAGAACCGGCGCAGCCGCGTGAGCGCGGCGAGCACCGAGATGCGGTTCTCGGTCTGACCCTTCTCCGCGAGGGACGCGAGCGCCTCGCGGCGACACGCCTCGTAGGCGGCGCGTTCGGCGGGCTCGAGCTCGACGCGCAGCGTGACCTCGGTCTTCGGCGGCAGCTCCTTCAGCACGGTCCGCTTGAGGCGGCGCAGGAGGAACGGCTCGACGAGGCGCTTCAGCAGCGGCGTCGCGTAGCCCGCCTCCGTGAAGCGCGCCTCGAAGTCCTTCTGCGAGCCGAGCAGGCGCGGGTTGAGGAAGGAGAAGATGCTCCAGAACTCGCCGAGGTGGTTCTCGACGGGCGTGCCCGTCGCGGCGACGCGGAACTTCGCGCGCAGGTTCTTCGCGACGTGCGCGCGCTGGGTCGCCGCGTTCTTCACGGCCTGCGCCTCGTCGAGCACGACGCCGTTCCACGCGACCTGCTCGAAGTCCGCCGCGCGCGAGACGAGCAGGCCGTAGCTCGCCACGACCACGTCGCCCTTCCCGACGGACTCGGACGCGAGGTCCCGGTCGCCCCAGAGCGTCACGGGACGGAGGGACGGCGCGAAGGTCCCGAGCTCGCGCACCCAGTTCACGCAGACGGAGGCCGGCGCCACGACGAGGCTCGGCCCCTCCGCGGCGCGCTTCAGCAGCAGCGCGATGACCTGCACCGTCTTGCCGAGGCCCATGTCGTCCGCGAGGCAGGCGCCGAACCCGCAGGCGGCCAGGTGCTCGAGCCACGCGTAGCCCTCCTCCTGGTAGGGGCGCAGCGTGCCCTTGAAGCGCCGCGGCACCGCGACCTTCTCGGCGAACGCCGCGTCGATCCCCTCCGCGCGCTTCGCCATCGCCTCCGGCAGCGGCGGCAGGCCGTCCCCCGCGTCCGCGAACGCCTTCGCGAGCATCGGCAGCGCCGCGTCGGGCACCTCGGCGGTGGCCGCGGACGCGCCGACGGGCCCGCACGCCGTCGCGAGCGCCTCCATGCGCCGCAGCAGCTCGCCGCTCAGGTACACGTAGTCGTTCTCGCCGAAGCGCACGTAGTTGCCCTCGCGGTTCGCGAGCGCGCGCAGCAGCGCCATCAGCTCCACGACGCGGCCGTTGTCGAGCTCGACCTCGCCGCCGACGCTGAACCAGTCCTCGCCCGCGGCCTCGATCCGCACGCCGCCCGCCGCCGGCGCGGCCACGCGCACCTTCTCGCCCTCGGGCCATTCGAGCCGCACGCCCTCCAGCGCCATCAGCGCGCGCAGCGCGTCCAGCGCCTCCTCGGCGGACTTCACGAGCCAGCGGTTCTTCGCCGTCGCCCAGGCGTCGAACGGCGCCAGCGCGGCGCGCACCCGCGCGGCCGCGGCCTCCTCGGCCGCGAAGTCGCGCGCGAGCAGCACGGTCTTGCCGCCCCGCAGCTGCACGAGCCGCTCGGGCAGGCCGACGCCGGGCTCGCACGCGGCGACGGCGCGGTTCGGCAGCGGCGTCACCACGAGCGCGAGCGACAGCTCCTCGTTCGCGTAGACGAGCCGCACGCAGGGCGCGGGGTCTCCCGCCACGCGCGTGAAGCCGCCCCCGTCCACCGCGAAGGCGCCGGCGATGGACATCGTCCCGGCGAGCCGCTCGAGCACGCCCCGCGCCTCGTCCAGCGCGGGCGCCGGCACGACCAGCGCGCCGTCCGTCCCGCGGCGGCGGAAGACCTCCGCGACGTCGCGGACCTTCTTCGGCAGCGCGTGGTAGACGTAGCGCCCCGGCGCCTCACGCCGGATCGCGTGCGTCTCGCGCGGCGGGGCGAGCATCCACTTCGGCAGCACGAGCCGCATCTCGCCGGCCGGGCCCTTCTCGGTGGTCATCTCGCACGGACGCCGCTCGAGCGCGACCGGCCGGCGCGGCTCGCCGTCCTTCAGCTCGCTGCCGGCGTCCCCCTCGAACAGGCGGGGATGCCCGCACAGCAGCTCCAGCGCCTCCTCGGGCACCGCGTAGGCGACCTTCGGGCTGTAGGCGCCCTTCAGGAGGCACTGCAGCACCTCGGCGTCGCAGGACGTGAGGCAGGCGCGGTACTTCGCCGCGGCCAGGCCCTTGAGCGTGAGGCGCTTGTCGTCCGACCCGTCCTCCGCGCCGCGCGGCCCGCGGTAGACCGGCACGAGCCGTTCGCAGAGACAGAGCGTCTCGTCCCCGCAGGGCACCGACGTGAAGGCCATCAGCCAGCCGATCGTGCCGCTGAGCGCCTGTTCGCCCTTCGCGGCGCCGTGCGCCGGCAGGCATTCCGAAAGCTCGCGCAGCGCGGTCTTCCAGACCGGTTCGCGCACGACGCTCTTCACGAGGGGCACGGCGCCCTGCTTCGCGAGCGCCGCCTCCAGCTCCTCCAGGTGCTCCGCGTCGGGGAAGCGCCGCCGGACCGCCGCCGCGTCGACCGCGGCCAGGGTGGGGTAGCCGGCGAGAAGGTCGCGCCCGGCCGTCTCCAGGGGGCGCGCCGCGTCGTATGCCGCGGGCACGCCGGGCTTCCAGCCCTCCGTCCCGGCGCACATCGCGCGCTCGACCATCCCGGACCGCAGGTCGACGGCCTCGTTCAGGGCGCTCCGGCCCGCGGGATGCCAGTGGAGCGGGTCGGCGGGGCCCGCCTTGAGCTCGCGCGCGTACTTGCCGAGGCGCGGAAGCGGGGCGCCGACGCGCAGCGCGAGGGCGATGCCGAGCAGCCAGACCGGCGTCGAGACGTCGCCCGGCAGGACGCCGCGGAACGTGTCCGCGCCCGAGGCGAAGGCCTTCTCCGCCTCCGCGAAGCGACCTTCGAAGACATCCGTGCAGAGGCCCGCGAAGACCTCCGCGGGCGAGCCGCGCGGCACGGCGGACGCGATGCCGTTCAGCAGGTCGCGCCGGGCGGTCCACACGCAGAGGGCGCAGTAGGCGCAGAGGAAGGAGGAGGAGGCGCGGAGCCGCGGCGTCAGCAGCAGGCGGCGCGCGACCTCCAGCGCGGGCCGCACGTCGCGCCCCCGCACGAAGGAGATCTCGAACAGGACCGGCAGCAGCGCCTCGACCGCGCGCGGCGAAAGGTCCTCGGCCGGCACGAAGGCCTCCCCGCGCACGAGGTCCAGCACGCGGGCGCACGCGGTCCAGTGCACCGAGGCGAGCGCATGGCCCGCGCCGGGCGGCACGCCGTACGCGCCGCAGTCCCCGCCGGCCAGGAGCCCGCGCAGCGCCTCGCAGACCTGCCAGACATGCATCGGGGTGACGAAGTTCCGCACGGCGTAGGCGAGCTCCGCGCCCAGCCAGCTGCCCGCGAGCCCCCGGCCCAGCACCTCCGGCGTCGGCCACCAGGCGTGGCGGTTGGCGTCCTCCGCCAGCTGCCGGAGGCCCTTGAGGGTGAAGCCGGCCGCGAGGCGGTAGGCCCGCCCGACCTCGTTGCGCGCGGCGACGCCCTCCTCGAAGAAGCCCCGCCCGACCATCCCGTCCATCGCCCCGCGCAGCATCGGCAGCGGGAGCGGACGCCCCGTCGCCGCCTGGGCGTACGCCGAGACGCACGCCGCGGTGTGGTTGCCGGGCAGCACGACGAACAGGAAGAGGACGAAACGCTCGCCCTGGGAGAGTTCGCGCAGATCGGCCGCGCGCACCATGCCATCCATTGGGAAACCTCCGCGGAACCTACTTCTTCCGGGCGACGCAGAACGCCGCGGCGCCCCAGACCACCAGCATCGCCAGCGAAATCAGCCACACGTTCAGCCAGCCGATGCCGTAGACGAGCGTGAAGGCGAGGGCCGTCCAGATGCCGCCGCCCATGAACGGCTCGTGCAGCAGCTGCTTGTAGCCGAAGCTCATCGCCGCGGGCGTGCGGTTCTCGGGATCGACCGTGCGCAGCAGCATGAGGCCCGTCGCCGTCACGCCGGTCGCCTGCCCGAACTCCGCGATCGCGCGCTCGAACCAGGCGTCCTTGAAGACGCGCGGCGCCACGAAGAGGACCACCCACGTGCTCCACGCCGCGCCCGCGAGGACGAGGATCGCGAGCGGCTGCCAGTTCGCCGCCACGACCTTCAGCTGGATCGTCGCGACGGCCGCGACCACGAGGAAGTCGAGCGCCGCGCCGGAGACGCGCTCCATCTGCCCGCGGTCCACGAGCAGGCTGCGCTTCAGCCGGTGCGCGAGGGCCTGCAGCAGCACGCCGCCGACCATGCAGAGCGGGAAGAGCGGGAAGCCCTTGAAGACGCGGGTCTTCGCCTCGGGGAAGAGGGCGACCTCCGCGGACTGGAAGCCGCGCAGCAGGCCGTAGCCGACGAGGATGGAGATCCCCACCACGGCGAGGTGCCAGGCGAGCGAGTCGATCGAATCGCACATCACGGTCTGGCGGCCCGCGGCCGGCCGCTGGTCGGGCGGCAGGATGCCGCGGCGCTCGAAGTCCGCGCGGTCCTCGAACGCGACGACCTGCCTCACGTGCCCCTTCCGGTAAGCCCACTGGATCATCGCCATGCCCAGCACGATGCCGAGCACCATGCCCGCCGTCGCCATCGTGAAGCCGAGCGCGACGCCGTCCTCCCAGTGGAACGCCTTGAAGCTCTCCACCATGCCGCCCACGGTGCCGTGCCCGCCCTCGAAGCCCATTTCGAGCAGGTTGCCGAAGGCCGGCGGCACGCCGAAGCACGTCGCGAAGACGAAGCCCGCGAGCCCGAGGCCGACGACGTACTGCCCCCACGCGATGAGCTGGCCGACGCAGAGCTGCGGGAAGGCGTGGCGGAAGACGTCGCGGACCTTCGGCGTCACCGCGCCGAGGAAGAGCGTCGCGAAGATCACGTTGATGAGGAAGCCCGGCACCTTCCGCGCCGCCGCCGTGTACTCGGCCGGGATGCGGTCGCCGAGGCAGCTGACGAGCACGAGCCCGACCAGGCCGCCGACCACGGAGCTCGGCAGGTAGAGCCGCTGCAGGAACGGGACGTTGACGCGGACGATCTTGCCGACGAAGAGCAGGGCGCAGAGCGCGCAGAAGACGACGACGCCCGTCACGGCGCCACGACCTTCCCGGCGTTCATCTCCGCCTCGAGCGCGCGCGCGAGCTGGTCCGGGCAGGACGTCCCGCCCCGGCAGACGATGCCCTTCAGCAGCGCGACGACGTCCTCGACCTTCCGCCCGACCACGAGCTTCGCCACGCCCTGGGTGTTCCCCGGGCAGCCGCCCATGAACTGGCACGCCGTGACGACGCCGTTCTCGACCTCGTAGCCAATCGCCTGCGAACAGACGCCCTGTGTCCTGAATACCTTGCGCATGACGCTTATTCTACCACAATTCAGCGACACGGAATCGTCCGGCGCGGACCTAGCGGAAGAGGCCGAGGCGGAGGATCGGGAGGACGCGGGCGGCGAGGTTCGCGTCGAGCTGGAAGAGGGCGACGCCCGCGAAGCCCGCACGGCGGGCGGCGTTGACCTGGTCGACGACCTGGACGGGGGTGAGCGCGGACTCGTTCGCGCTCACGCCGAGACCGGAGAGGATGCGGCGGGCGCGCGCCTTCGTGTCGCCCTGCCGCGAGACGAGCGCGCGGTACTTCGCCGCGTTCTCCACGTAGTTCATCGGCGCCACGTAGTCCACGAGGCCCTGGTCGATCCACGCCTTCCAGTCCTGCGCGACGGCTGCGACGCAGGACGGATGGCTCGGCAGCACGGCCGCCGTGAGCCAGGCCCGCGGGCGCGCCGCGCGGACCTTCGCGCGCGCGGCCGCGACGAACGCCGTCATCGTCGCGGCGGCCCCGCGGGGCTTCGGCGCGCCCTCCCACCAGCGGACGAAGTCGAGGTGCACCCCGTCCACGGGGTACTTCCGCGCGAGCTCGTCAATGGCCTGCATCAGGTACCAGCGCAGGTCGGCCCGGGACGGGTCCAGGTAGTCCGTCGGCACGCCCGCCCCGTTCCTCAGGCGCCAGCCGCGCTTCAGGAACGAGTTCTTCTGGACCGGCGTGGCGCGGGAGGCCGAGAAGCAGAGAATCCACGCGTGCACGCGCACGCCGGCCGCGTGTCCCGCGGCCAGGCAGGCCGCGAGCTGGTCGCCCGAGGAAAGGCAGGTCTGCGAGACGGGCAGCACGGCGGAGGGGTAGTGCGCGAACCCGGCGCCGGCGACGTTCACGAAGAGGTCGGTGACGCCGTGCTTCTTCAGCAGACGCATCGTGCGCGGCCAGTCGCCCGGGTACAGTCCGCAGCCCGTGTGGTCCCAGACGGCGTGGATCTCGCCGGGGCGCGGGCGCTGCGCCTTGCCGTAGGCGATGTCCGCGTCGAGGCGCGCCTTCCGCTTCGCCTCCCACGCGGCCGCGTTCCAGGCGCCCGGCACCGCGGCGCCGGCCAGGCCCAGCAGCAGGCGCGCCTTCACCTCGTCCGCGTCGCCGGACGCGAACACGTTCGGCACCCACCAGCCCGCCGGCACGGCCTTCGCGGAGACGGGGCCCGCCGACGCGCGCACGAGCACGGGCACGCCCATGAGGCCGGCGATCCCGGGCGAATAGGACTGTAGCGCGACGAGCTTCCCGCCGCGCGCGCGGTAGCGCCGCAGCGCCTGCAGCTGCGCCGCGGACGGATTCGGGCAGAGGACGAGGTACACGAGGCGGCGACCCGCGAGCGCGGCGTCGAGCGCGCCGTCGTCCACCGCGTCCGCCTTCACGCCGCCATCCTTCAGCCAGCGCCCCACGCGGGACGCCAGGGTGTCCGCATAGCTCCGCTCCGCCGCCGGGCAGGAGTAGACGGACTTCACCACGGCGATCGGCGCGCGCACGGACGCCGCCTTCGCCTTCGGCGCGGGCTTCGCGCCGGCGCACAGGCACGCCAGAACGGCGGCCAGCGTCATCTGGACGAGTTTCCCGCTCAACATTCGGACTCCCTTCAACGGCGCGACGGGACGTCGCGCCCTACCCCTTCATTCGCTGGCGCGACGGGATGTCGCGCCCGACCCCTTCATTCGCTGGCGAAGGTGCCGCCCATCTCCAGCAGGTCGGGGCGGCGCCGGCTCGTGAGGTCGATCGCCTGGCGCTTCCGCCAGCCGGCCGCCTTCGCGTGGTCGCCGCCGACGAGCACGTCGGGCACGGCCATCCCGCGGAAGACGGGCGGGCGCGTGTACTGCGGCGCCTCCAGCAGGCCCTCCGCGCCGAAGGACTCGTTCGCAGTCGCCTCCGCGCCGCCCCCGAGCACGCCCGGCAGCAGCCGCACCGTCGAGTCGACCATCGCGGCGACGGGGATCTCCCCGCCCGTGAGCACGAAGTCGCCGAGGGACACCTCGTCCGTCACCAGGCGGCGCACGCGTTCGTCGAAGCCCTCGTAGTGGCCGCAGAGGAAGACGAGGTGGCCGTAGCCGGAGAACGTCTCGGCCGTGCGCTGCGTGTACGGCTTCCCGGCGGGCGTGGTCATGACGACGTGCGACTCCGCCGTGCCGCCGGCGTCGCGGTAGGCCGCGAGGCAGTTCTCGACGGCGTCGAACCAGACGTCCGGCTTCATCAGCATGCCCGGTCCGCCGGAATAGGGCTTGTCGTCCACGGTGCGGCGCTGGTCGCGCGAGAAGTCGCGCAGGTCGACCGTGCGGATGAAGACCTTTCCCGCGCGCGCGGCGCGGGAGATCATGCTCTCCCCGAGGAAGCCCCGGAACATTTCGGGGAAGACGGTGACGATGTCGACGTGCAGCATGTCAGGCCAGTCCCATCCG
>JAEDMN010000336.1 GCA_016302985.1 Kiritimatiellia bacterium
GGGACAGATGAAACAGGTTGGATTTTGCTATACTGACCGCGGAAAGGATTATCACATGAGCTTCAACAGGACAATTTTCGCGGTTGCCGCGCTGGCGGCGGCCGTTCTGCAGGCCGGCGAGCGCCGGCTCTCGCTTGACGACTTCCGGGACCGCATGAAGGGCGGCTGGGTCGGACAGATGGTCGGCGTCTCGTGGGGCATGCCCACGGAGTTCAAGTTCAACGACGTGGTGATCCCGGCGGACAAGGTCCCAGCCTGGTCGAGCGACATGCCGCGGAACATGGCGTACAACAACGACGACCTGTATGTCGAGATGACGTTCCTGCGGACGCTCGAGCAGTACGGACTCGACGTCTCGATCCGCCAGGCCGGCATCGACTTCGCGAACTCCGAATACGCCCTCTGGTGCGCGAACCGCGCGGGCCGGATGAACCTCCGGAAGGGCATCGCCCCGCCGGACAGCTCGCACCCGAAGTTCAACGGCTGCCCGAACGACATCGACTACCAGATCGAGGCGGACTACGCCGGCCTGATCTCCCCGGGCTGCCCGCAGGAGGCGATCCGCCTCGGCAACGTCTTCGGCCGCCTCATGAACTTCGGCGACGGCGTGCATGCCGGACAGTTCGTCGGCGCGCTGTACGCCGAGGCGTTCTTCACGTCCGACGTGGACAGGCTGCTGGACGCGGGCCTCGCCGCCATTCCGTCCGAGTCCGAATACGCGCAGATGGTCCGCAACGTCCGCGCCTGGCACAAGGAGTTCCCGGACGACTGGACGAAATGCTGGGAACGCATCCGCGCGACCTACACGAAGTCCGGCAATCCGGCGATGAAGGACTCCAACGGCGGCATCGACGCGCGCCTCAACGGCGCGGCGGTCGTGCTGGGCCTCGTCTACGGACAGGGCGATCTCGACAAGTCGATGCTCCTCTCCATGCGCTGCGGCTGGGATTCCGACTGCAACCCGTCCACGGTCGGCGGCGTCCTCATGACGGCGCGCGGCTTCAAGGCGCTGCCCGCGAAGTACACGGAGAAGCTGAGCTACGACGTCCATTTCTCCTACACGGCCTACAACCTGCCGAAGCTCTTCGCCGTCTGCGAGAAGCTCGCGCGCCAGATCGTCGTCCGCCACGGCGGCCGCATCGAGAAGGACGCGGAGGGGCGCGAATGGTTCGTCCTCCCGGACGCGAAGCCGGTTCCCGACGCCTACTGCCCGTCCTGGCGCGCGCCCGCGCCCGCAGGCGCGCGGTACTCGAAGGAGGAGATGAAGGCCGTCCGCCACCCGCTCACCCTGCCGGACGCGCGGTCGCTGGAGGATCCCGACCCGACCGTGCGCGTGCAGAAGGCGCTCGACGCCCTCTGGCCCGGCTGGAAGACCTCTCGGAACGCGCCGGACATGCATCCCGGCTACGTCGACTGTGTCGATTCGACCGGGGGCGAACTCTTCGGCGCCGTCCGCACGCATCCGCCGAAGCAGGGCGAGGCCGTCACGCTGTCGCGCCGGCTGAAGGTGCCCGCCGGCAACCCGACGCTGCACTTCGCCGTCCTCAACGCCCCGGGCGGGGACTTCCGCCTGCGCGTGAAGGTCGACGGCGCGGCGATCCTCTCGACCCGCATCGGCGACTACCAGGGGAACTGGCAGGGGCAGCACCATGCCTACGACATCTCGCTCGAGCCCTGGACCGGCCGCGAGGTGACGGTCGAGCTCGTGAACGAGCCGACGGGCTGGGTCAACGAGGCCGCGGTCTGGCACGACGTCCGGATCACCGCGAACAGCGGGAACCTGTAGGGAGAACACGGCATGCAGGCGCAGATCCTCCTCCTTCGCGCCAGGTCGAGTGCGTCCCGTTCGACCGGAAGGGCGCCGCGACACGTATGCGACGCGTCTCGCGTCGCAGGCGGGATTTGTGGTATACTGTAGGCGAAGCTCTTCGGGGCTTCAGCGCTCAAGTTTGTTAACACAACCATAAGGACAACCTAGATGAACATCTCTCGCAGGAACTTCCTGGGCACGGCCGCGCTCGCGGGTGCCTCCTTCCTCGCTCCGGGCTGCTGCAGCTGCTGCGGCGGCAAGAAGGTCGGCAAGCTCGCCCTCCAGCTCTACTCCCTGAACAAGTGGATCCCGCAGGTCGGCCTCGAAAAGGCGCTCGCCGAAGTCGCGAAGCTCGGCTTCCAGGGCGTCGAGTTCGCCGGCTACTACAACAAGAAGCCGGCCGAGCTCAAGAAGATGCTCGCGGACAACGGCCTGGCGGTCGCCGGCACGCACGTGTCGAACGACAAGTATGGCTTCGACACGAAGAAGTTCACGTACAATCCCGAGGTTCTCAAGCGCACGGCCGACTTCGAGCTCGGCTACGGCAACACGCTCGTGATCTGCCCCGGCGGCGGCAACTTCCCCCCCGGCTGCAGCTGGGGCACGGGCCAGGGCGGCGAAGCCTGCCCGCCCTCGCAGGCGATCGACGACTTCACGAAGCGCCTGGTCGAGCTCTACAACAAGGCCGCGGCCGACGCGACGAAGCTCGGCATCAAGATCGGCCTCCACAACCACACGTGGGAGCACGCGATCTTCATGCAGAACGGCGTCTCCTTCTGGGACTACTTCTTCACGAACACGGACAAGGCCGTGTGCATGGAGCAGGATGTCGGCTGGACGACCTGCGCCGGCGACTTCATCAAGGGCGTCACGCCGATGGCCCAGTAT
>JAEDMN010000087.1 GCA_016302985.1 Kiritimatiellia bacterium
TCGCGCCGAAGAGGTCGGCGTCCGGAACCTTCGCCACGACGGCGGAGCCGCCGTTCGGCGCGGGATCCTCCTCCGTGTAGCCGAAGTCGGCGACGACCGTCCGCGGGGCGCCCGCGAGCGTCAGGCCGTCCGCCGCCTCCCTGTCCACGGCGAGGGTGAAGGATTCGCCGAACGTGCCGCCAAGCGTGCCCGTGCCGGAGAAGCGCGCGGACGCATCCGTCGTGCCCGCGACGCAGAAGAGCGTGCCCTCCGCAACGCGGACGCCGCCCGCGTTCGCGACCTTGAGCGTGCACGTGCCCTTGTCCGTGTGGACGGGCTGGTTGTCCGACACCGTGTAGGTCAGATCGTTCGTGAGGATCAGCGTGCCCGCGCCCGTCTTCGTGAAGGCGCCTTCGCCGCGCAGCGGCATCGCCAGGGCGTGCGTCACGCCAGCCCCGACCTTCAGCTCGCCGCCGCCCGCGTCCGCGCGGAAGCAGACCTTGTCCGGATAGTCCGCGGACGAGATGCCGCCGTTGAGCGTGAATTCGGCGCAGCCGCCGTCGAAGGCGAACGCGACGTCGCTGACGGTCTTGCAGGCGACGCGGTTGACCTTCATGCCGCCGCCGCGGGTGAAGGCGAGTTCGCCGTTCGCCGTGCTGGAGAGCCAGAGGCTCTGCGGCGCACCGACTTCCAGCTGGCCGCCGTCCTCGAAGCGGGCGTCAATCTTCCGCGCGAAGGTGACGCCGCCCGCAACCGTCGAAGTGGCGCGGCGGATGGCGCCGCCGGGACCGACGCGCACGATCGGGCTGATGCCCGCGACGTCGGCGGGAATCGACATATTCCAGCCGATGTTCAGCGTGCCGTTCGTGATCGCGAGCGAGGGATGGATCTCGTCCGCGTTGCCGTTCACCTTGTTGTAGCCGAGGTTGAGTCCGTTGCACGTCAGGTCCGCGTTGTCCAGCACGAGGCTGGAGGCGGGACAGCCCGCGCGGACCTGCTGGTCGACCTGCAGGTGGAAGCCGTTGCCGCTGCCCTGGATCATCGTGACGTCCTTCAGGTAGAGCTCCGGCTTCGCCGCCGCGGCCCAGTTGCCGCCGCCGATCGCCCCGTGGTGCTCCTGCTTCACCGTCGTCTGCGCCTTGCCCCGGCCCTGGATCAGGAGACGGCCCTCGAGGACCGAAAGCTGGCCGAGTCCGTTCCAGGACGCCACTTCGCCGTGCGACGGCGCGAAGTGGCCGCTCGGGTCCACGTTGCTCTTCCGCGGCGACTCCTTCCACGAGGAAAGCGTCGTCGTGCCCGCCGGCACCTCAAGCGTGAGCACGCCCGCGCCCGTCTTGACGATGCCGTTGTCGCCCTGCTTCAGGGCGATCCGGAAGTCCGCGAACGTCAGGTCGCCGACGATGTCGAAGACCGCGGGGAACGCGCCCGTGAGCGCCCAGGGACGCGTCACCGTCGCCGCCTCGCCCGTGTAGCGGAACGTGCAGTTGCTCAGCGCGAGCGCGCGTCCACCGTGTCGACGCCCAGCGCCGCTGCGGACGCGAACGTCGTCACGCCGCCCTCGAGCGACCAGTTGCCGGTCATCGTCGCGTCGTTGGCGCCGGAAAGGGTCGCCTCGCCCGCGCCGGTCTTCTTCACCGTCGCCCCGCCGGCCGCGCGCACCGGCGCCGCCAGCGTCAGCGCGCCGCCGGGCGCGACCGCGACGCCCCCGACGACCTGCAGCGCGTCCGCGCCCGAAACCGTCACGGGCGCCGTCGCCGTCACGTCGAGCGTGCCGACGGAGGCCAGGCCGTCGAGCGCGATCGCCGCGCCGGACGCGACCGTGGCCGTGTCGTTGTGCGTCGGCACGCCGGCGGGCGTCCAGTTGCCGGCGTCCTGCCAGGTGTTGCCGTTCGCGCCCGTCCACGTACGCCCGCCCGCCGTAGCCGCCGACACCGTCACGGAAACCGTCTTGCCATCTTCGCTGGTCGTGAACGCGTAGGCGCGTCCCTCGGCCGGATTCGCGACGACGACCTTCGCGAGCTGCGCAGCCGTCAGCGCGGTCCCGAGCACGAGCACCGGGTGGGCCTGGTCGAGTTCATAGCCTTCCGGCAGCTGAATCGCGAGCGCGTCCGTAAAGACGACCTCGTCGGCCACGATCGCCGCAGAGGCGTCCGCAAGCACGAGCTGCGCGGCCGGCGCCACGTCGAGCACGCGGCCGAAGCGGTCCACGCCCGCGCCGAAGACGAGCGCGCCCCGCTCGACGCGCGTCCGCGGATGGGAGGAGGCGCGCCGCACCGTGAGCGCACCGGCGCCGGTCTTGACGAACGCCGCGTCGGGCGCGTCCGCCGCCGCGGAGAAGTCCTGGTCGATGATCAGGTCGAAGCCGTGCGTATCGAACTTCAGACCGCCCGCCCTGAGCGTGCCGACGCAGCCGCTGAGGAACGGCGCCGTCGCGGAAACGTTGCCGGCCGCGCGCAGCGTGCCGCCGTCGCCCACAAGGGACATGCAGGGGTCGCACGTGCCCGGCTTCGCGCCGTACACCGCCGGCGTGGAGAGCAGGGATTCGCCCGCCAGCTCGAGGGACGTGTTGCCGACGACCTCGCTCTTGTTCGTCACATAGGAGTCCAGGCCGCCGACGAGCTGCGCGTGGCCGGAGAGGACGATTTCGGCCCGGGCGTCGCCGCCGAGCGTCATCTCGATGCGCGCCCAGTCGCCCAGCGTCAGGACCGTCTCGTCCGCCATGTCGACCCGGCCCCGGGCCGTGCCGGTGCCCGTGCCGAGCGAAAGCCAGTGGCCCGTGGCGAGGCCCACGTCGAGCCGCGCGCGGTCGCGCATCACCAGGTCGCCCGCGCCGTTCTGGCCCGAGCCGGGACGGAACACGCCGCGCGAGTGGAACACCGCGTCGTCGGACATCTCGATGCGGCCGACCGCGTTCGACAGATTGCCGATCCTGACGTTCGACCACGCGTCGAAGACCGCGCGCTCCGTCATCGTCACCGTGCCCGTCGAGGCCTGCGCGTCGCCGACGATCACTTCGTTGTTGGCGTAGAAGGAGGCGTCTTCCCGCAGCGACAGGAAGCCCGCGTTGCGGAGGTTGTAGCGGTCGCGGCTGCCGGAGCCGACGCAGACCTCGTTCGTCACCTCCATCCGCGCCGTGCCCGACACGTCGAGGCAGCCGGTGGCGAGGCCGTCGTTCCCCGCGTCATTGATGGCGCTGCGGTTGCCGAGGGAGAGCCCGCCGGAGGAGGCGACGAACGCGTCGTTCGTGACATGCAGCCAGGTCGTGCCCCGCCCCGCGTTCCCGTCCTTCAGGACGATGCCGTTCAGCCAGTGACGGCCGCCGAGGAACGTCGTGTGCGTGACCGCGTTGCCGCGCTGCTGCAGGGCGCCCGGGGCCTGGATGCTCGCCTCGGGATGGATGACGAAGTTGACCTGCCCGCCGTTGGACCCCAGGTAGAGCGGCTTGGAGAAGGAGAAGGTGCCCGACTGGAGGTCGAAGTCCTGCCGCGTGAGCTGCGTGGACGTCCACGTGAAGAGCGCGTCCGTGAACTTCCAGACGGGATCGTTGTTCGCGACGTTCTTGGCGCCGCCCTCGAAGTTGAAGACGTGCGAGCCCGTCAGGTTCAGCGAGAACGGCGAATACCACCAGTCATTGATGCTCTTGACGGCCTTCTTCTCCCAGAAAGAGCCGCGCGTGTCGATCGTCAGCGTGTGCGTGCCGGCGCCGCAGCCCAGGAAGATCGTGCCCGAGTTCTCGGTCAGGCCGCCCACAGGGGCGCGCACCGTGACGTCCTTCGACTGGAAGTCGATGATGCCGTAGTGGCCGTCCGCGCCGTCGGCCGGCACGACGCCGTCCGTCCAGTTCGCCGCGTCGTTGTACATGCCGTCCGTGACGTCCGCGCGCCACTTCACCTCGTGACTCGGATCCACCGTGTCGGCGAAGACCGCCGCCGCGGCCACCACCGCCAAACCCGTCACTCTGCACTTGTCCATTTCAGCTCCTCTCCAAATGGGCACACCCGTTTCGCGTATTGTAGCAGAAAACGTGAATCGTGTTCCGCCCTTCACTCTTCGCTCTTCACCGTCCAATCCCCGGCCATGCTGCCGTCGGGGAAGGTGCAGTGCAGGTAGAGGCCGGCATAGGCGCCGGGCGGATCCTTCGCCCCCGCCGCCCGGCGCAGCGCAAGCTCGTGCACACCGGGCCCGAGCACCACTTCGGCCGGGGCCTGCATGCTTGCGTCCACGGGGATCAGCACCTTGCCGTCGACCGCGAGCGCGGTCGACATGCTGCCGCGCGTGAACGCGAAGCGTGTCGCCTTCCGCACCTCGATCCGCGTGCGCAGATGGATGTCCTTCCCCTTCGCCGCGTCGCCGTAGAGCTTGTCGGGGAAGACGGACTCGTGTCCGTCCATGCCCTCCATGAACTTCACCTTCCGCCAGGTTGTCGGATTCGCGCCGGGTGCGGACAGCGCGGCCTCCCAGGCGAGGAAGCGGTTCTGCTCCAGCGGATTCACCCGCACCTCCGTCGTGAAGGACCATCCCTGCCCCTTCAGCGCGACCTCGACGGGCCAGGTGAACATCCCGACAGCGCCCTCCCGCGGCGGCGTGACCGCCAGTTCGCCCGCGAAGTGGTCGTCCGTCCACGTCAGCGCGGTCGCGCCGCCGAACGTCCAGCCGCCGGCGTCGGGGACGCGCACGGAGGCGGACGCGATGTGGCCGCGCAGGACACCGTTCAGCTTCAGCGTCACCGGCACGCGAAACGGCCTGCGACTTCGGCCCGCCATCGCCGCGCGCAGGCCGAGGTCCCACGGCTTCGGACGGAACTCGATTCCGAACGCGCGGCGCAACGCGCGCTTCCGTCCGCCCTTGAAGGTGCCGGCGCGCAGCTGGGCCAGGAACTCCTCCTGCGACTTGTCGACGAACGCGGGCGAGATCCGCGCGCCCTCGAGGTTCACGTAGGGCTGGTCGACCTGGTCGAAGACGTTGTCCGCGACGACCATCGTCTCCTGGTAGCGGCGGCTGGTGACGCCGACCGCCGAACGGCGCACCGTGTTGCGTTCGACGAGCGCGTTCTTGACGGAGATGAACAGCGAGCCGTTGGACTCGATCACGTTGTCGCGGTAGACATAGGACTGCGAGAACGGCCACCGCACGTTGGGCGGGAACGCGCCGATCAGACTCGCGCCCGCGCCGCGGAAGTCCGTGCCGATCGAGCCGCGGTGGCAGTTGCCCTCCTCGACCACGTTGCCGAGGAACTGCACGTTCCAGCAGGTGATCACGCCGTGGTAGTCGCGGCCGGAGCCGTGGAAGCCGCCCGCGCGGCGGCAGCGGTTGCGCGCGACGACGCAGTCCGTCACGCCGCCGTAGAGCTGGATCGCCACGCCCGCGTCCGCGATGTCGTTGTCGACGTAGAGCAGGTGCTTCCGCTCGGCCACGACCACGAAGAGCGAGGTCGCGTCCGGCACGAGGTCGAAGGGCCGGTCGATCTCCAGGTCGCCGTAGTCCTTCATGGACACGATTTCGCGCGTCTGGCCGGCGCCGCGGCCGTCCGTGACCTGCAGCTCGCAGCCGACCCACTCCAGATAGTTCGTCCCGCTCTTCCAGCGGATGTTCTCCGGGAACGCCAGCGTTACGTGCGTCCCCTTCACGACGCCGGTCGCGCACCCCTGCTCGCCGTGCTTCTTCGCGTGCCAGGCCGTCTTCGCGCCGTCGTGCGTGACGGCCTCGCGGTTGTTGGTGTAGAGATCGCGCTGGATGTTCCCGCTCCAGAACATGCGGCGGCAGACGGAGCTGATCGAGTAGGTGCAGTTGTGCGCGATGTTGCGCTCGAAGATGCAGCGGTCGCCGCCGAAGATCGCCCAGCCGGACCCCGTGATGCGGCAGGCCGCCATGCGGATATAGTCGCCCGTGAAGTTGAAGAAGAGCGTCCGCTGCGCGTCCTTGTCGCAGTGCAGTTCGACGTCCTCGATCTCGCCGCGCAGGCAGTTCCGCACGAGGATGCCGTCCCCGCGCATCGAGTAGCGCGGCAGGAAGTTCGCGAGGTTGCACTCCTCGCGCCACTGGTCGCTGACGAACTTCACCGTCAGGCGTTTCAGCGAGACGTCGTGGGTGAGCGTGCCGCGCGCGGAGGCCATGCAGTCCGCCGCCGCCATCTCGCTCTGCGCGACGATGCCGTTGCGGTACTGGCCGGACGAGATGAACAGGTCGTGGATGCCGAACGAATGCGTGCCCTCGACCAGATTCTCGGGCGGCGTCATCGTGTCCGGCCAGCAGATCTGGGAGCGCGCGCGGTCCTCGCCCTTCAGCAGCACGTGCGGCGGAAGCACGAGCGTGCGCGTCAGCACATAGCGCCCGCGCGGCACGAACACCGTGCCGCCGCCGTTCGCCGCCGCGGCCGCGAGCGCGGCGTCGAAGGCGTCCGAGTCGGAGTCGTCGTCGTACGGCTCGGCGCCGAAGTCCTCGACGTCGAAGACGTCGTCCTTCCAGATCCGCCGCGGCGCGGCGACGGTCCAGACGCCGGCGTCGTAGCGGTCCTTTCCGCCCGGCAGGCCGTTCGAGACCTGCACGGGGTAGGTGCCCGGCTTCATGTCCGCGGGCACCTGCGCGTCCAGGCTCCACACGTCGGACCGCAGGACGGCGAGCTTTCGCCCGCCGAACCAGACGGAGACGCCATCCCGCCCGCCGTCTGCGGGAGCCACGGCCTCCCCGCCCGCGGCACCTCCCGGGACCGGGGCACCGGAGTCTTGCGCGCCATACGGCGCGAGCGACCGGCCGAAGATGCGCAGCACGCCGCCCGGCGTCGACGAATCCCCTCCGTCGCCCTGCAGCCACCAGACCGTCGGCGCGTTGAGCGCGAACGGCGCGGAGGCGCCGTCCGCGTTCACGACGCGCCCCTCCACGATCGCCTCGCGGTCCGCGGGGAACGGGAAGACGAGGCCCGAGTCGGAGAGCACGGTCGCCTCGACCGTCCTTCCGCCCGCCTCGACGCGCGGGGACGGCCCCCAGTCGCCGCCGTGCACGAGCACCCTGTCGCCCGCGCGCACCGGATAACCCGTCCACGTCACCACGGGCTTGCCGCCCCACGCCGTCGCGGCCAGCACCAGCGCCGCCGCACAAGTCGTCTGCAGATGCATAAAGAAAACCTCTCCTTGCGGGAGAGGTTAGCACATCGGTGGTCCCAAGGGAAGCCGAAATGCAGGCGCCGCCGACGGATACCCGGATCCGGTCCTCTTCCACCACAAACATACGCCCGGGCAAGAACCCGGGCGGCGTGCTAGTCGAAGCGGACGCGTCCGACGCGGTAGCGGCGCCGGCCGTCGCCGTCCGGAAGCGGCAGTTCGTAGACGGGCGTGCCGTCCGCCCTGCCGACGGAGACGAAGACGTCGTAGTCGCCGGCCGCGTAGGTCGGTGCGGACCAGCGTCCCAGGCGCACCGTGAAGGCATGCGTTTTCGCCTCGGCCTTCCCGGGCGCGGCGACGGGCAGGTCCTTCAGGTTGAAGTCCGCGTCCGCGAGCACGGCCATGATCCCGCCCTTCGCGTCCTTGACGGTCAGGCACGGGAAGGCGTCGCGGTAGCAGGGCGCGACGCCGGCGTTGGCCCAGCTCCAGCGGATCTGCGCGGGCTCGCCGGTGACGGACATCCTCTCGGGCCAGGCGATCTCGCGCGCCTGGAAGCGGTAGCCGAGGCGGCGGTTGATGCGGTCGACGGCGGCGCGGTTCTCCTCGAGGATGGGCCGCGGGTCGCCGTGGATGGACATGTAGCTCGCGTGCATGTCCTCGACGCTCTGCGCGAGCAGGTCGGGGAACCAGGCCCCGCGCTGCTTCGAGCCGTGGTAGTGCTCGTGCTCGAGCACGACGGGCAGCGTGCGCCAGTACCGTTCCGCCTGGTCCACATGCCACCAGGAATGCGGCGGCGCCTGCACGAGAATGGAGTCGTCGCGCCAGCCGACGCCCTTCGACCGGGCGTAGTCCAGGAGCGGGTAGTTTCCGCTCTGGTTGGAGGGGCCGGAGACGTCGTCCGAGATGACGAGCGTCGTGCGCGGGAAGAGCCGCACGTGCAGGTCGATGTGCCTCTTCACGTCGACGTCCATCTTCTCCTGCGGCACGCGGCTGCTGCCGTGCGTGTGTCCCTCGCCCCAGAGGCCGTAGGTGCCGATGTCCAGGAAGGCAACCTCGGGACGCCCGTCGTAGCGCGCGGCGAAGGCCTTCAGGAAGTTCTCGAGCTTGGCGAGGAAGACGGGGTCCGCGAAGTCGGGGTCCCAGAACTTCCCGTCCGGGTCGGGACCGCCGCCCTTTCCCCAGCCGAAGTTCCAGAAGGTGCCCTTCGCGCCGGCGTTCTTCACCCACTCGGGCGTGGCGAAGCGCAGCCAGGACTCGCTGCAGGTGATGCGGAAGGCGACCTGCCCGCCGCGCGCGATCCAGCGCTGCGCGGGCGTGTCGATGGCCGCCCAGTTGTAGACGCCCTCCTCGGGCTCGAGATAGGCCCAGGGCAGGCGCAGGTAGACGACGGAGCAGCCGGGGAACCAGGCGCACGAATCGCCGGGGGCGAGCGTGGAGCCGTAGTTGCGCGGCACGTTCGAGTAGTAGTGCATCGTCCAGCCCATGTCCGGGTTGGTCAGCACGCGCCCGTCGTCCGACGGGCGCACCACCACGTCCGCGGCGGAACAGGAAAACACGCAGGCCGAAACGAGCAGGCCGAAAGCCGCAAGAGTCTTCATCGGGAGCTCCCTGGGATGGGTGAGACAAGTGAGACGGGTGAGACAAGTAGGACGGGTGAGACGGATGGGACTTGCGGTCTCACGCGTCCCACCCGTGCCAGAGGTCTCATCCCACACGTCCCATGACGCTACTGCTTGAGCGAGGCGCCTGTGGAGGCGTTGCCGACGAACTGCGCGTAGCGCTCGAGCCAGCCGTCCTTGATGCGGGGCGACCACGGCTTCTGCGCCTTGCGGCGCTTCGCGATCTCGGCCTTCGTGATCTTCGCGGAGATCGCGCGGTTCGGGATGTCGATCGTGATCTCGTCGCCGTTCCTGAGCAGGCCGATCAGGCCGCCCTCGGCCGCCTCGGGGGAGACGTGGCCGACGCAGGCGCCGTGGGTCGCGCCGCTGAAGCGGCCGTCCGTGATCAGCGCGACGCTCTCGCCGAGGCCCGCGCCGATGATGTAGCTCGTCGGGGCGAGCATCTCCTGCATGCCCGGGCCGCCCTTCGGACCCTCGTAGCGGATCACGACGACGTGGCCGGCCTTGACCTTGCCGCCGAGGATGCCCGCGCAGGCCTCCTCCTGGCTGTCGAAGCAGATCGCCTTGCCCGTGAAGCACATCATCGACGGCGCGACGCCGCCCTTCTTGACGACCGCGCCGCGTTCCGCGAGGTTGCCCCAGAGGACCGCGAGGCCGCCGTCCTTCGAGTACGGATTGTCCAGCGTGCGGATGACGTCGTCGCCGACGATCTTCGCCGCGGCGATCTGGGCGCCGAGCGTCTTGCCGGAGACCGTCTTCGTCTTGAGGTTGAGCAGCTTCTTCGGCAGGCGCTTGAGGATCGCCATGATGCCGCCGGCCGCGTCCAGGTCGCTCACGTGGTAGTGTCCGGACGGCGCGAGCTTGCAGATGTAGGGCGTGCGGGCGGAGATCTCGTTCATGCGCTCGAGCGAGTAGTCGACGCCGGCCTCGCGGGCGATCGCGAGCGTGTGGAGGACCGTGTTCGTGGAGCCGCCCATCGCCATGTCGAGCGTGAGGGCGTTGTCCAGGCTCTCCTTCGTCACGAGGTCGCGCGGCACCGGGCCGCCCTTCTTCGCCATCTCGACGGCGCGGAACGCGGCCGCGCGCCAGAGCTCCTTGCGCTTCCCGTCGATCGCGAGGATCGTGCCGTTGCCCGGCAGGGCGAGGCCGAGCGCCTCGTAGAGGCAGTTCATCGAGTTCGCCGTGAACATGCCGCTGCAGGAACCGCAGCCGGGGCAGCTCGTCTCCTCGACGGCCTCGAGCTCCTTCTTCGTGATCTTGCCGACGTTCTCCGCGCCGACCGCCTCGAAGACCGAGTTGAGGTCCGTGTCCTTGCCCGTCTTCGGGTGCTTGCCGGGCGCCATCGGGCCGCCGGACGCGAAGATGGTCGGGATGTTCACGCGCAGGGCGCCGAGCAGCATGCCGGGGACGATCTTGTCGCAGTTCGGCACGCAGATCATCGCGTCGAAGCAGTGGGCGCGGGCGATGGACTCCACGCTGTCCGCGATCAGCTCGCGGCTCGGCAGGGAGTACTTCATGCCGGCGTGGGCCATCGCGATGCCGTCGCAGACGGCGATCGTGTTGAACTCCATCGGCACGCCGCCGGCCTCGATCACGCACTGCTTGATCCACTCGCCGACCTTGTTCAGGTGGCAGTGGCCGGGCACGAAGCTCTCGTAGCTGTTGCAGATGCCGATGAACGGCTTCTTCATGTCCTCGCGCTTCATGCCCGTCGCGAAGAACAGCGACCGGTGCGGCGCGCGCGCGTTGCCGGCCTTGACCTGATCCGAAACCATCTTCTTCATGTCCAACTCCTTGTTTTGAAATGACTAGTTCTCGATCTGTTCGACCGCGGCGTCCACGAGGTGGCGCGTCGCCGCGTCGAAGCCGAGGCCGATCGCGTAGACGGGGCGGCCGTCGGCGAAGTAGGGTTCGGCGTAGCCCTTCGCGCGGATCTGGTCGAGCGCCTCCTGCGCCGTGCCGCCGCGCTTGAGCTCGAAGACGAAGATGCCCCGCCGGTGGAACGCGACGACGTCCGCCCGCGCGCCCGACTGGGCGTCCTCGCAGACGGTGCGCAGGCCGAACGCCTGCAGCAGGATCTTCAGGCAGCGCTCGTAGCCCATCTCGTGGACGATCTCCGTCGAGTCGTACGGGAGGTGCGCGTAGAGGGCCTTCAGCCCGCGGAAGAAGAGCTCGAACTCGCCGTGGATCAGGTGAATGCGGAGCTGGCCGACCCAGTACTCGTCCTGCTCGGCGGACTGCGCCGCGACGAGCGTCAACAGGTCGCGCCGCACCTCCTCGTCCGGCACGTTGAGCGTGTAGGATCCATCCGCATAGTCCGAGATCGTCAGATAGCCCGTCTGGTAGAGCATCGCGACCGCGCGCAGGTGGCGGATGTCCGTGACGTCGAAGGCGTCCTCCCCGACGGACACGCCCTTCTCGTAGTCGATTGCAAGCAGGCCCTCGCGCCGGATGAAGTTCATCAGCATCGAGGGACGGCCCGTCTGCGTCCAGGTGCCGCGGAACTCGTCCTCGCACTTCACGAGCGACAGGTTGATCGAGACGGGGTTGTAGACCGTCACGGGGTTCTTGCGCGCGAAGCGGTAGCCGTTGAACCAGCGCTTCAGCTCCGCGCGGTAGGCGGCGTCGGAGAGGCCCATCTTCGCGGCGTGCGCGGACATGTGCTCCGCGAAGTTCGCGTCGAGCTCCTCCTCCGTGTAGCCGAGCATGTCCGCGTAGGCGTCGTCGAAGGAGATGTCGTTCAGCGAGGAAAGCGTCGAGAAGATGGAGAGCTTCGTGAACTTCGAGACGCCCGTGATGAAGAGGAAGCGGATCTTGTCCGAGTTGTCCTTGAACTGCGCGTAGATCGCGGCGAGCCGGTCGCGGATCGTCTCCGCGCGGTCGGGGTCCTTCAGGGACTTCGCGACGGGGTCGTCGTACTCGTCGATCAGGATCGCCGGGCCGATGCCGTCCTTCGCATAGAGACACTGGATCGCAATCGCAAGATTCTCGGACGGCCTCTTCGCGGGGTCGTACGCGGCGCCGGCCGCGACAAGGGCGCGCTCGACCGTACCGGGGAACGTCGCGTCGAAGTTCTCGAGGCTGGAGGCGTCCACGCCGCCCCAGTTGAAGTGGATGACCGCGTGCGGACGCCAGTCGTAGTCCGTCCGCGCGATGGCGAGGCCCTCGAACTTGTCGCGGTGGCCGAGGAAGATCGACTTGAGCGTCGTCACCGCCAGCGACTTGCCGAAGCGACGCGGCCGCGCGAGGAAGAAGAACGAACAGCTCGGGTGTGTGACAAGCCGGTGCAGCCACGCGGTCTTGTCCACGTAGATCTGCCCCGCCTTCCGCAGAGCCTCGAAGTCCGCCAGGTTTGTCGCTATCGGTCGCATCGGCGATAGTATAGCATATCTGGCCCATGGGCTTTTCAGGACGTTATCCGTTACCCGTCTCAACTGGACTGGACAGGCCGCGAAACCGTGTGCTACACTAGCCGCATGGCACCCCAAATCAATACCGGCGACTTCGACGGCATGGTGATCTCGATGAACTTCTCCGAGCACAACCCGCCGCATTTCCACGTGGACTTCCAGGGACAGAAGAGGTCGTCGTGGACATTCGCGAGGGGGCCATCACGAAAGGGTCGCTGCCCCGCCGCCAGGCCCTGGCCCTGCTGGCCTGGGTCGAACAGCACCGCGAGACGCTGATGTGGAACTGGGATCACCCGGAAGCCATGAAGAAGATTCCGTCTCCAATCTGGAAGTGAGGTCCCGTATGTGTGCCCTGAATCCGG
>JAEDMN010000337.1 GCA_016302985.1 Kiritimatiellia bacterium
CAGGCGGTTCTCGCCCGCGTGGAGCGCGTGCCGGGAGCCCTTCCACTCGAAGACGCCGGAGAGGCCCTCCGGCAGGACGATGCGGCCCGTCGCCGCGCCGCCCGAAAATTCGAGGTCCGTCTCGACGACGCCCCGGGGCGACGGCGTGCGCGCGCGGATGCGCGCGAGGCCGGCCGGGCGGGGCGCGACGCGCACGGAGCGGAAGAACGGCTCGGCCGGCTGGACGCCCGCGAGCGCCGTCGCCATGAAGTAGACGGGGCACGCGCTCCAGGCATGGCAGTCGCTGCGGCAGTGGTCGGGGTCCGGGACCTCGCACGTCGTCTTCAGACCCTGCGCCAGGAAGGTGCGCCAGACGTCGAAACGCTTCAGCATGAGGTCCGTGCGACCCTTCGCCGCCAGCGTCTCGAAGAGGTAGTAGGCGAAGTAGGAACTGACGGGCGCAAGGTCCCCGCCCTCGGTCAGCGCCTTGAACGCCCGCGCCTCCTGGCCGGGCGCGAGAATGCCGCCGAGGATCGCGAGGCACTGCGCGTGTTCGCTGAAGCGGTCCTTCGTCCGCACGTCGGCGAGCGCGCCGCGCCCCTCGTCCCAGAAGAGGCGCACGAGCGACGCGCCGAGGCGCGAGGCGCGTTCCCGCCAGATCGCCGCGAACGCCGCCTCCCCCAGGGCCGCGTCGACGTCCGCAGCCGCCTTGAGCGCGTGGAGGTAGAGGAGGCTCGTGAGCGATCCGGGCTCGTCGCCGTCGTGGCAGCCCGGCGGCACGCCCCCCTCCTCCGGGACGCGCCACGCGGGCACCGAGTCCATGAAGTTCCAGCCGGGCAGGCCGCGCAGGAGGCCGTCCGCGTCCGCATGGCGCGCGAGGTTCATGAGCGCGTGGCGCACGCCGGGCATCCGCACGCGCAGGAACGCCGCGTCGTCGTGCCACATGAGGTAGTCGCGGAACATGAGGATCCAGCACATCGTGTACGTGGGGCTCTCCTGCGTGCCGCGCGTCGGGCAGTTCATGCCCACGAGGCCGTCCGGACGGCGGTCGTAGTCGAAGGCCGAGAGGGCGAAGCGCGCCATCCGGCCGTCGCGCGAGAGGGCGTTGAGGATCTGCAGCTGGATGCGCGTGTCGCCCGGGTACATCTGCTGCTCGTAGTAGGGGCAGTCGAAGAGCATTTCGTGCATGCACGCCTCCTGCGCGCGGCGGCAGATCGACGCGATGGCGCCCAGTTCCGGGTCGTCGCACGAGAAGGAGAAATCGACGGCGAGCGGGTAGCGCGTCTCCGCGAACGCGACGCGCCGGATCTCGACCGGGCTGTCCGCCGCCTCGACGGTCAGCCGGCACCAGCGCCCGCACCGCCACCACGGGGTCGTGAAGAAGGCCGCCGCGCGCCCGTCCAGGCGGAAGGTGTCCGTGAAGGTCTTGTGGAACGCCTTGCCGCGCCAGTCCCCGCGCCGCCCCTTGCGCCCGCCGTCCCCGTGGAGCGACTCGGCCCACCCCCAGCGCACGACCGCGCCCTTGCCGCCGGCGACGGACAGCTCCGGGTAGCCGCAGTAGTAGTCGCCGAGGTCCCACCACAGGTCGGCCTTCCCGCCGGCCGGCACCGTGAAGGGCCGCGTCAGGTCGGCCGCGACGTTCACGACGCGTCCCGGCGTCTTCGTCTCGTGGAGCGGGTCGGGCCGTCCCGTCGGGAAGAGCCGCCAGCCGTTGCGCCGCCCGCCGTAGCGGTTGCGCACGATCTTCGGGCGCACGACCGCCGCCTCCTCCCAGCGCGCGGGCGCCTCGTCGATGAAGGACGTGCCGTCGATCTCGCACTGCGAGCCCGCGCCATACGTCCCGCTCGTGCCGCGGTCCGTGAGGCGCGTGTTCACGAGGCGCCCCACCTGCCACGCCGCGCGCCCCGTCGTCAGCTGCGCGTCGTACGTGCCGCCCGCCTTGAGGATGAACCCGCCGCGCCAGGAGAGCTGCGCGATCGGCGCGTGGTTGCCGAGCTGCCAGCAGACGGCTTCGAGGACGTGTTCCCCCGGCGCGAGGCCCGAGACCTCGTAGCTCTGGTAGGGCCAGTGGTGGACGAGCCCCCGGTGCGGGCCGCGCGCGACCGGCCGGCCGTCGAGCAGCAGGACGAAGCGCTCGTCGGCGCTCACGTCGAGCGCAAGCGGCGTCCCGTCCGAGACGAACGCGCGCCGGAAGCGGTAGAAGCGCGAGCAGGGCGGCGGCGGCGGATCCGCCCAGGCGTCGGCGGCCAGCGCCTCCGCGCCCCACACGTCCTCGCCCTTCATCCAGATCCAGGCCGCCTCGTCGATCGGCTGGACGGCCTTGATGTTCGTCGCGCCGGCCTCCAGCCGCTCCGGGCGGAAGACCTGGCGCACGGCCGCCTCCGGCGCGGCCCGCGCCCCCGCTGCAGACAATCCCAGCAGCACCCAGCAGAACAGCTTCCTCATCTCGTCTTTCCTCCTTGCGCGGCGTCAGGGCTTGATCTCGACCGTGCCGACGGACACCTTGTCCTTCACCTTTCGCCGCTCGTTCCCACGGCGCAGATGCCCTCGACGCCGTTCTCGCACTGCCAGTCCACGAACGCCTTCAGCGCGCCGTAGTCCACGTTGTCGTGCGTGTCGAACGGAGTCACCATCGCGGTGATCGTACCTTGAAGCTTCAACATTCCTGATCTTCTCTTTGCAAGTC
>JAEDMN010000338.1 GCA_016302985.1 Kiritimatiellia bacterium
GCGGGTGAACCGGCGGACGGGCGCGCGCGTTTACCTTCCATGAAAGGAAAGATGCGATTTCGCTTCGGAATGGTTCGTGGCCGTCTACCCTTTCGGGGGGCGTGGCCACCACGGGGACGGGAGAGAGCCTATGGAAACGAATTTCTCGAGACGCTTCGCCCTCTGCGCCTGCGTCGCCCTGGCGGCGGCGGGGGGCGTGTGGGCGGATGAGGCGGCGGACCGCAAGGCCGCCCTGGCGCGCAAGCGCGATGTGATGTACTACGCGACGGGGTACGACCCCTGCTACTGGCCCAAGGGGACGCCCTATTCGCAGGCGGCGTTCTGGAACATCCGCCTGAATGCGCTCCTGAAGACGCCGGCGCCGATCGACACGCTCGTCTACGCACCCGTCGGCGCGTTCGCCCACCTCTCGGCGAAGATCCCCTCGGCGACGATGCCGACGGCCCAGCCGTCCGAGGAGTCCAACTGGATGCGCGGGGTGCGCAACGCGATCCCGGACTTCGTGAAGGCGGGGACGGATCCGCTCAAGGAGGCGATTGCCTGGGCGCGGAAGAACAAGAAGGAGTTCATCGCGGCCCTGCCCGTGAACATGAGCGAACACGGCGCGAAGGAGAAGGGCAAGGCCGTCGTGTGGGACAACTACTTCTGGAGTCCCTGGAAGGACAGGCATCCGGGCGACCTGATGGCCGACGCCGGCGACGCGGGGCATCCGCCCTACGCCTCGCCGACTGCCGTCGACTACGGCAAGGCGTCCGTGCGCACGGCGTTCGCCGCCGTCGCGAAGGAGATCGCCGAGGGCTACGACATCGACGGCCTCCTGATCGACTACATGACGGTGCCGACGATCTTCCGCACCGTCGCGTGGGGGGAGAAGGCCGGGACGAAGGAGTGGCAGGCCCTGACGGACATGATGGCGCGCATCCGCGCGTCCGTGAACGCCGCCGGCGCGAAGCGCGGCCGCCCGATCCTCCTCGCCGTGCGCGTGCCGGACTCGCTGCCGTTCTGCAGGAACATCGGCATCGACCTGCAGGCATGGATGGACCAGAAGCTCGTCGACTTCATCGTCTCGGGCGGCCCGATGGAGCTGAGCCCCTATTCCCACATGGCCGAGATCACGAAGAAGAGCGGCATTCCCTTCTACCCCTGCTTCGACGAGTCCGGCATCTGGGTGGGCAACGACTCGGGCTACCAGAACGACGACGAGCGGCCCACGCTGCGCCGCCATGCGCCCGAGACGTTCCGCGCGCGCCTGCAGGAAGCGGCGGTGGCCGGCGCCGCCGGGGTGATGTACCACAATCCCTACCACTGGATCCGCTACGGCCTCCACTGCGTATGCGGAGGCCCGAAGGACGTGGCCACCGCCAACAAGCGCTACCACGTGTGCTACCGCAACAACGGCACGGCGGGGGCCGTGCTGAAGGACGGGCAGAAGCTCGCCACGCGCGAACAGCTTCTCTCGGGCGCGCCGTATGACCTGAAGGGCGCCCCCGCGAAGTTCGGCGTCTACGTGTGGGACGACCTCAAGAAGCACACGCCCCGGCGCGTCATCGTGACGACCGAGGCCTCCGTGCCGAGCGGCATCCAGACGACCGTGACGGTGAACGGGCGGGCCGTGAAGCTCATCAGGAAGATCGCGGGCAGCCAGCAGTATGAACTGCCCGTCTCGGCCCTCAAGTACGGACGCAACGAGGTGATCGTGAAGGCGACCGGCAAGAACAGGCGCGGTCGGACGGCCACGCTCGGCAACATCGCGATCGACGTGATCTACACCGAGGCGCAGAAGAAGGAAGGGGGCGCGAAATGACGGAACCCGATCTCAAAGTCGAACAGGAGCGGATCGAGAAGATCGAGGCGATGTTCGAGGAGCCGACGCTGCGGCGGCGCCTGCGCGCCCTCGTCACGGGCCTCCGCCAGCCGCGCGGCTCCGCCGCGTACAAGGAGGCGCTCGTGGAGCTGCAGCGCCTCCTCGCGCCCGTCCTGGCCGTGCTGCTGCCGGCGATCTTCATCGCCATCCTCTTCGTCTGCACGATCCCGTCCGCCCAGAACAAGATGCTGCGGAACATCCAGATCGTCGAGGCCCAGGAGGACGACACGCTCGAAGAGGCGCCGGCGGACCTGCCGGACGACCTCGACATGGACCAGCCGGCGGACATGGACCTCACGATGGACGTGGCCGTGACGCCGGACGTTTCCACGCCCCTCCCGGAGGCCGCCCCCACCGCCGCCGCGCCCGTCGTCAACATCGTCGACGCCGTCATGAACATCAAGGCCCCCGTCATGCTGAAGAGCGTCTTCGGCGACACCCGCTCCGCCGCCGCCCGCGCCACCTTCCTGCGGCACTTCGGCGGCAACGCCCAGACCGAGGCCGCCGTGATGCGCGCCCTGCGCTGGCTCAAGACGAAGCAGCGGCCGGACGGCAGCTGGCCGGGCCAGGCCGGCGAGGACAACATGCGCCCGACCGGTCTTGCAATCCTCACCTTCCTCTCGCACGGCGAGAAGCCCGGCTCCCTCGCGAAGGAGTTCGGCGGCACCATCCAGAAGGGCGTCGAGTACCTCATGCGCACGCCCAACCTGGACGCCGCCGAGATCCACGCCCTCTCCGAGGCGTTCGGCATGGCGCGCAACCCCAACATCCGGCCCGTCG
>JAEDMN010000339.1 GCA_016302985.1 Kiritimatiellia bacterium
GAGCCGCTGGCCGAGACGGAATACTCGGCCGGCCGCATCGAGATCACGGGCGGCACCGTCAAGACTCCGGTCGTCATCTTCGGCAACGACAACAACGTCTACAATCTCGGCGAAACCCGGGCCGGCGCGCGCATCGCGCTGCGCGGCGGCGAGCTGCAGCTGGGGCCCGGCGGGTTCCGGACGGGGGCTGCCTGGCAGCCCGAGGACAGCGGCGAGGGTTCCTGGTACGACGCGGTCCTCTCCGGCGGCGTCCTCTCGTTCGCCGCGACACGGTCTCGTCCGCGGACCTGCGCCTGACGAACCGCGACGGCGGGGCCGAGATCAAGGTCGCGACGGAGCGGCTCAACATCGCCGTCACGGGCTCCGTCTTCGGTCCCGGCACGCTGCGCAAGACCGGCGGCGGCGCGCTGCGCCTCATGGGCGCGAACGACTACACGGGGCGCACCGAGGTCGTCGAGGGCAAGGTCGCGGTCGGGAACGGCTTCGACTGCGTCGTCTGGTCGGCGGACGACTTCCTCGGTCTCGCGGACAGCGCCGCGGTCACGCCGTGGGCGAACCACGCCGGCTCGTCCACCTATTCGTTCACGCATGCGACGACAATTCCCGGCACGGAGGGCACGACGCCGCCGAAGGTGTCCGCCACCGCGCTCAACGGCCACCCCGCGGCCGTCTTCGACGGTTCGAACACCGCATTCATGACGGGCAACGCCGCCCAGCCGTTCGCGGACAAGTCGACCTTCACGGTCGCCCTCGTCTTCCAGACGGAGCCCGGCTTCACGGGCTGCGCCGCCGAGACGATCAAGAACGCCACGCAGATCTTCGGCACGTCGATCGACGACAGCAGCTGGACCTCCACGCGTCCGCGCCAGTTCGGCCTCGCGGTCAATGCCGAGGGACGCATCGGCTGCGGACTCTTCGACGGCAGCTGGACGGAGGGAACGACAACCCGGCAGATGGCGGACGAGACGCTCTGGGCGACGAACACGGTCGTGAACGACGGCCGGCCGCACGTGCTCACGTGGACCTGGTCCTTCGCCGGACGCCACCGCCTCACCGTCGACAAGGACGTCTACGAGCTGGCCTCCGTCTCGAACGGCGTGGACAAGATCCAGAAGACGCGCATCGTCCTCGCCGTTGGCGAGAAGCAGAACGATCGGACGAAGCGCCTGCGCGGCGCGATCGCGGAGATCCTCATGTCACCTTACCGCGCGACCAAGGCCGAGACCGCGCGGCTGGCCGCCGGTTTCGGGCGCAAGTACGGCGTCGCGGCCTTTGCCGACGACGTCGCGCCGTCCGACTACGCCGAAGCCCCCGCGTCCTCCGCGGCCGAGGTGCCGGCGCCGACCGCCCGGTGGTCCGCCGACACGTTGACGCAGGCCGCCGGAGAGCCCGTCACGTCCTGGGCCGAGGCGGACGGGAAGGGCGCGAACGGCTCGACGCCCTGGGCGTTCACGACGGCCCTCGCCGACATTATTCTGAAGGCCGCGTCGAAGTACCCCGGCCAGACCGCAGACCCAGTCGTCGCCGCGGACACGCTCAACGGCCACAAGCTCGTCTCGTTCAACGGCGCCGACATGGCGATGGCTCTCACCGGCAGCCAGGCGACGCCGGCCGGCGACGCCGACGGCCTCACGGTCGCCGCGGTCGTCCGGTTCACGGGTGCCACCGACCACAAGATCGGAAACGCGTTCCACATCAAGGACGCGGGACTGTTCCTCGGCCAGGCCTTCAGCGCGGACGCCAATGTCTACCAGTGGGGCCTCGCCCTGTCCAGCGCCGGCCGCGTGGGCGCGGGCGCCCGCAACGGCGACACGGTCGCGACGGCGCGCAGCCGGCGCCGCTTCCTCGACGACGGCGAACCCCACGTGGTCGTGCTGACCTATCCGAAGAAGGGCTCGAACGCGCCGCTCACGCTGACAATCGACGGCAGGGTGACGGTCTCGGCGAACTACTCGGTCGGCGGCACGATGCAGAACACGCGCATCCTGCTCGGCGGATCCGAGAACGGCCAGGCGCGGTACGTCCCCGTCGACATCGCGGCCTTCGCCTTCTGGAAGAGCCAGGTGCTGACGCCGGAGCAGATCGAGTCGCTCACGCGCGCGCTCTGCGCGGAGTACGGGGTCTACGCCGAAGGCTACGAGCGGTTCGCGACGGGCTGCCAGCAGCGCTCGGCCGAAATCTTCGTCCACGCCGGCGCGGCCTACGGCGGCTTACAGAACCACGACTTCACCGTCTATCCCGGCCAGACCATCTGGGGCGACGGCACGACGCCCGGCTTCATGCACCTGGCGCCCGGCGCGGCCGTGAAGGCCACGGCGACGACGCGGCTCGACGTCGCGAAGGGCGTCCGCTTCGCCGACGGCGCGCTGATCCGCGCCGCGTTCACGGCCGGCGCCGAGCTGCAGCCGGTCCCCGTCACGGGCAACCTGCTGCTCGACGGCAACGTCGTCGTGGACCTCGACGTCGCGCCGGGCGCTCAGCCGGGCGGCCCGCTCCTGACCTGGACGGGCGTGCTCGGGACGAAGAACCCGACCTTCACGGTCACGGGCGCGAAGGGCTACGACGTGCGCATCGACGAGACGGGGAAATGCCTGAAGCTCGTCCGCACCGGCGGCACG
>JAEDMN010000340.1 GCA_016302985.1 Kiritimatiellia bacterium
GACATCGAGGCGACCATTGCCGTCGCGCGGTTGAGAGACAACCTTGAATTCATGGCGGCCTGAGCGAGGCCCAAGTACACGCCGGACAAGGTCTTCGGGCATTACCTCTACTTCACCTCGTTCTGCACGATTGAGGCCGTGCGATTGTCGTTTCCATTGCAAAGATTTCTCGTAAGTTTGCGATTGTGTACTGTATGATACAAAAACTTTGCCGTCATGTAAATGTTTGTGTTTATAATACAAAAAAGTCTCGGATGACGGTCCCCCGCTTCTAGAGGTACGGCGACGATATGTTGTGACTGTCCACGCTGGGAGGGACGGTCTCCGTGCCGTCCGCAGCCGAACGATTGCGCTCGAGGTACTATCAACCTAAATTCGCCAGTTGAAATTCTTGGAGAGTACGGTATTTAGCCGTGTAGAGGTGGAGAGATGGAGAAACGCAAATTACTGATGTTGGAGGAGTGAGATTCCATTTCATCTAAAAGGTGAATGCCTACAACGTCACAAATCTTCCGATAGCTCTTGAAACGCTTGTCAAACTCTCCATTTCTACACCTCTACACGGCTAAACAAAATTTAAACTGCCGTTCTTAGGATCAATGGCCGATATGTGATCGAAGAGGATTGTCGGCAACATGGAGCGGTGCCTTGCAACGCGATTTCGTTGAGTGCGATTGCCCGCGCGGACCGCGGAGGCGCGGAAATCACGCGAAGGCCTCGGAGGAGAATTTCAGGTTGCGTGCGGAACCGTTCCGCCAGGTTGGCAGGTTCGTAGGCTTTCAACTTGTGAACCTGTCAACCTGCCAATCGACCAACCTACCGACTGCGCCCGGTCGCAGTTTCAGGTTTGTGGTCGCTGGTCACAAGGTGCCCGCATTCATCGGTGTGCGCTTCTAGCGCCAGCGGGGGCGGGGCGCGCCGCCCGTGAGGACGTCCTTCTGGCGCTGCTTGCCGCCGAGGCCGCGCTCCACGTAGACGGGACGGCCCGTGTCGGGGTCGAGGCCCGTGTAGTACATTGCCGTCGCGGCGGTGAGGGGCGTGGGCGTGAAGATCTGGACCTGTTCCGGGTTCAGCTTGAGGTTCTGCGTCGCGAAGCGCTTGAGCTCGCGCATGTCCGCCTCGGTGCAGCCGGGGTGGGCCGCGATGAAGTAGTACGTGAGGAACTGCTTGCGTCCGAGCCGCCGCGAGACGTTGTCGAACTGCTCCTTGAACTTCAGGAGCGTCTTCACGCCGGGCTTGCCCATCGCGGCGAGCACGTGGTCGACGACGTGCTCGGGGGCGAGCTTGAGCTGTCCCGAGACGTGGTACTTCGCGAGCGCGGCGACATATTCGCAGCCGTTTCGCGCGTCGGCGGCGACGAGATCCGGGCGGATGCCCGAGGCGACGAAGATGTGGCGGACGCCGGGGAGGTCGCGGAGCTTCTTCAGGAGGCCGAGCTGCGGACCATGGTCCGGCTTCAGCGCGGGACAGCAGGACGGGAAGAGGCACTCCTTGTCGGGACACGCGCCGAGCTTCGCCTTGCGTGGGCAGTCGAAGCCGTACATGTTCGCGGTCGGGCCGCCCACGTCCGCGACGACGCCGCGGAACTTCGGATGCCGCGTGAAGCGCGCGACCTCGTCCACGATTGACTTCTGCGAGCGGCTCACGACGCGGCGGCCCTGGTGGACCGTGATCGCGCAGAAGCGGCAGTTGCCGTAGCAGCCGCGGTGGGTCGTGACCGAGAAGCGGACCGTGTCCAGCGCGCGGATGGGGCCCTGGGCGCGGATGGAGGGCGGGGCGTCCAGCATGTAGGGGATGTCGTGGACGGCGTCCAGTTCTTCCGTCTCCAGCGGGAGCGCGGGCGGGTTGTGCACGAGCCAGCGGAGGTCGACCTGCTGGACGAGCGTCTTCGCGGTGACGGGTTCCTGGTTCGCGGCGAAGAGGCGGTGTGCCTTCAGGAAGGCGCGACGCCCGTCGTCCGTCTTCGCCGAGACGTCCGCAAAGGAGGGGAGGGCGACGGCATCGGCTGGCGGATCCTTGCTCGTCAGGTAGCAGATGCCGCGGATGCCGTGCCAGTCCGCGCCGTCCCGGATGGCCTCGGCGAGCTGGACCATCGAGCGCTCGCCCATGCCGTAGGAGAGAATGTCCGCCTTCGCGTCGCAGATGACGGGGCGGCGGACCTTGTCGCTCCAGAAGTCGTAGTGGGCGATGCGGCGGAGGGAGGCCTCGATGCCGCCGATGACGATGGGCCTGGCGGGCTTGAAGGCGGCGCGGACCGCGTTCGCGTAGGCGATGACGGCGCGGTCGGGGCGGCGGTTGTTCTCGCCGCCGGGGGTGAAGTCGTCCTGGTGCCGGCGGCGTCCCGTCGCCGTGTAGTTCGCCACCATCGAGTCCACGCAGCCGGCGGAGATGCCCCAGTAGAGGCGCGGCTCGCCGAGCGCCCTGAAGGCGTTCGGGTCGTTGACGTCCGGCTGGGAGAGGACGGCGACGCGGAAGCCGTGCTTCAGCAGGACCTGTCCGATGACGGCCGTGCCGGAATAGGGGGTGTCCACGTAGGCGTCGCCCGTGACGAGGATGACGTCCACATGGTTCCAGCCGAGTTTCCGCATCTCGTCTCTGGTGGTGGGGAGGAACATG
>JAEDMN010000088.1 GCA_016302985.1 Kiritimatiellia bacterium
GGAGGCACGAGTGGGGGGCCGTGTCACGCGCGCCGGGGGCCGGCGCGCACCCCAATCGCGCGGACAATCAAACAATCAGGCAATCAAACAATCAGGCAATCGGGCAGTCAAACAATCAGGCTGTCAAACAATCAAAAAAACGGGCAATCGACAATCAACCGCACTGGACGGCGGTCATCGCGACGGTGTTGACGATGTCGTCGACGGAGCAGCCGCGGGAGAGGTCGTTGCAGGGCTTCGCGAGGCCCTGGAGAACCGCGAAACCGCCCGGGCAGCCGAGCCGGTTGGCGACCTTGTAGCCGATGTTGCCGCTCTGGAGGTCGGGGAAGACGAGCACGTTGGCGCGTCCGGCGACGGGGCTTCCCGGCGCCTTGAGCGCGGCGACCTCGGGCACAAGCGCCGCGTCGAGCTGCAGTTCGCCGTCCAGCGGCACGTCCGGCGCGAGCGCGTGCGCGAGCTCCGTCGCCTGCCGCACCTTGTCCACGAGCGCGTGCTCCGCGCTTCCCTTCGTCGAGAACGAAAGCAGCGCGACGCGCGGTTCGGCGACGCCGCAGAGACCGCGGGCGGTCTCCGCGGCCGCGACCGCGATGTGCGCGAGCTCCTCGGCCGTCGGGCACGGGTTCACGATGCAGTCCGACAGGACGAGCAGGCCGTCGTCGCCGACCTCGCGGTTCGCCGACTCCAGGATCATCGCCGAGGAGACGAGCTTCATGCCGGGACGCGTCCGCACGATCTGGAGCGCCGGGCGCAGCATGTCTCCCGTCGAGTGGACGGCGCCGGAGACGAGTCCGTCCGCATCGCCCTGCTTGACCATCATCATCCCGTAGTACATCGGGTCCGCGACGAGCGCGCGCGCCTTCTCCGGCGTCACACCCTTCGCCTTCCGCAGTTCGTACAGCGCCGCCGCGTATTCGTCCGCCTTGTCGCGGCGGAAGGCCGCGTCGAGCAGGACGAGTTCGGCGATTCCCTCGCGCGCGGCGATTTCGGCGGCCGCGCGCGTGCGCGGCTCGTCACCTTCCGGCAGGACGATCCGGCGGACGCGCCGCCGGGCCTGTTCACGGATGCGTTCGACGAAGCCCATCCTCCACCTCCTCACAGTCCGATGTCGCCGAAACCCTGCCAGACGTCCGCGCCCGTGTAGGTGCGGGCCGTGGCCTCGCCGCGCAGGACCTTCAGCACCGGAAGCGCGAGCGCCTCCTGCTCCTTCTCGCCCGGGTAGACGCTGACGGGGGCGATGAACCCGCAGCGCGCGCGGATGCCGTCCGGGATGTCCTGGAAGCGCATGAGCCCGCCCGTGAGCAGGATGCCGTCCACCTTGCCGCTCAGCACCACCGCCATCTCGCCGACCATCTTGCAGATCTGGTAGATCAGCGTGTTCCAGACCAGGGCCGCCTTGCGGTCCCCCTGCTCGACCAGTGCGTGGACGGTGTCCGAGTTGGACGTGCCGAAGAACTCGATGAAACCGCCCGCGCGCGCGCACTTCAGGCGCAGATCGGCGGCGGAGTGCTGCTCCACGTAGTCCAGCACGGCGAGGACGGGCAGGGACCCGATGCGCGTCGGAGTGAACGCCCCTTCGCCGTCCGCCCCCATCGAGGCGTCGACGATGCGGCCGTGGTCGTGCGCGCCGACGGTGATGCCGCCGTCGATGTGGGCGACGATGAAATTGCAGTCCTCGTAGCGGCGGCCGAGCTTCGCGGCGTGCGCCTCGGCAACGGCCTTCTGGTTCAGCACGTGCGTATGGGCGAAGCGGTAGACGCCCCTGAGGCCGGTGAGGCGCGCGAGCTCGCCGTACTCGTCGGTGTTCTCGGCGTTCACCATGAAGGCGGGGCGGCCGAATTCCCGCCCGAACTGGTACGCGAGCATTGCACCGAGGCGCGCGGGGTGGACCGAGCGGCCGACGTTCGCGGCAAGGTCCGCGGCGAGGCGCCCGTCGATCGCGATGACGCCGCCGAGCTGCGTGTGGCAGCCGTCGCCGCGCCCGCTGTAGGCATCGATCAAGGAAGGGTCGACGCCTTCCTCCTTCAGCGCGTCGAGGATGACCGCGCGGCGAAACGGGATCTGGTCGGCGACGTCCGGGAACTTCAGCAGGACGGACGCGTCGTGGAACAGGTTCTTCTCGAAAAGGGACGTCTCGTCCTCGAACAGACTCACCTTGGTCGACGTCGACCCGGGGTTGATCGCCAGAATCTTCACAGCACGCATCTCCTTTGACGCACGCACCCGATTCTTCAACTAGGAACGGTTCGCACGACGGGGGATATTATACTCCGCTGGAGAGGCGTGGGAACATCGGCAAATCCTATGACAAGGGACGGTCAAAACCTTTTGACGGGCGTACAGCTCACTTGGCGGGCTTTGGCGGCATGGTGTCCTCCATGCCGAGGGCGAGGTACTTGGAGCGGGCGTAGTCGAAATATTCGAGCTCCACCACGGCCTTGTCGGGAATTCCCAGGCCGCGCAGGTAGGCGTGGCGCGCGGGAACGTCGGCGCCGTCCGTCAGGCCGGGCACGACGAGCATGCGCACTTCGAGCTTCGCGCCGGCCTTGACGAGGTGTTCGAGGTTGCGCTTGATCGGCGCGAGCTTCACGCCCGTGCAGCGCTGGTGGAGCTCGTCGTCGGACGCCTTGAAGTCCGGCAGCCACATGTCGGTGTAGGGCATCAGCGCGTCGATCGCCGCGACAGGGGCGTAGAGCGACGTGTCGAGGCAGGTGTGGAGCCCGGCCTCCTTGAATGCCCGGAAGAGCTGGCGCGTCCATTCCCAGTAGAAGAGCGGCTCGCCCCCGGAAAGGGTCACGCCGCCGCCGGAGCGGTCGTAGAAGGCCTTGTCCTCCAGCGCCTTCCTGACGATTTCGGGGATGGACATCGGCTTGCCGTAGAGCTTGAGCGCGCGCGTCGGGCAGGTCGCCTCGTCCATCGTGCACGTCGCGTGGTGCTGGCAGAGGTGCTGGAAGCGGGCCCATTGGGGCTTCGCGCTGATGGACTCGGGGTTGTGGCACCAGCGGCAGCGGAGCGGGCAGCCCTTCACGAAGAAGGTCGTGCGAATCCCGGGGCCGTCGTGGATGGCCATCCGCTTCGTGTCGAGCAGCAGGGGTGTCTTCATCGTACGGGCCTCATATGAACAGGGATTTCAGCTTCTCGAAGGTGATTGGCTTCAGGAGCACGCCCGTGAAGCCCGAGTCCTCGCCGAGATTGCGCGCCTCGACGTCGGCGGTCACCGCGTAGACGGGCAGCTCGGACCAGGCCGCGTTCCTGCGAATCTCCGCCACGAGCGTCTGTCCGTCCATCTCCGGCATCCACATGTCGGTGAGGACGAAGTTGATCTCCGGGTCCTTTCGGAGAGCCTTGAGGGCGTCGACGCCGTTGGACGCCGTGACGACGTCGTGCAGGCCGATCCGGGCGAGCATCGCGCGGATGACCGAGAGGTTGATCCTGGAGTCGTCCGCGAGCAGCACGCGGCGGACGTCCTTCGGCGGCGTGACCGGCACGACGACCTTCATCTGCTGCGTCGCCGAAAGGCGCTCGCGCGCGACCTTCTCGCCGAGCCTGACGCCGGTGAGCTTCACGTAGAACGTCGTTCCCTGCCCGGGCTTGGACGAAAGCTCGATCTCGCCGTCCATGGCCGTGACGAGCTGGCGGCAGATCGCGAGGCCCAGACCCGTGCCGCCGTGCCGCCCCATGCGGCCGACCTGCACATAGGGCGAGGCGATCTTCTCCTGGTCCGTCTCGGAGATGCCGCAGCCCGTGTCGCGGACCTCGAACTTCAGGGTGCCGCTCTCGTCCTTCCCGGGCGTGTAGTTGGCGCGGACCTCGACATAGCCCTTCTGCGTGAATTTCATCGCGTTGCCGACGAGGTTGAAGAGGATCTGGCGGACGCGCTGCGGGTCGAGCAGGAGGATCGGCATGGGCCCGACCACGCCGCGCACCTCGACATCCTTCTTGGTGTTCGAGGCGCGGAACGACTCGACGATCTCGGCCACGAGCCGACGGCAGTTGACGGGATCCGGCAGGATCTCCATGCGTCCGGCCTCGAGCTTGGAGAGGTCGAGCACGTCGTTGATCAGCTGCAGCAGGGTCTTGCCGCTCACGATGATCGAATCGATGGCCTTGTCGCGCTCGGCGTCGTCCTCGAACCCGAGGCGGAGCATCTGGGAGAAGCCGATGATGGCGTTGAGCGGGGTACGGATGTCGTGGCTCACCGTCGAGAAGAAGAAGCTCTTCGCCTTCTCGGCCGCCACGGCGCGGTCGCGCTCCTCGACGAGCTCGCGGTCGCGGCGGGCGCGCTGCAGCGAGAGCGCGAGGGCGTTGGCGGCGTGCTGGAGCACGCGCTCGTCCGTCTCGTGGAAGCGGTGCGGGCCGTCGACGTAGGCGACGACGAGCATGCCGCACGCCGCGCCGTCCATCTGGATCTGCCGCGCGAGGAAGGCCGTGGCCGGACACTCCGCCGACAGCTTGAAGCCGCCCGCCGCGACATCGTCGTAGCGCAGCTGGCCATCCTCGCCAAAGGGCAGGTCCAGGGGTGTCCGCCGGGCGGAACAATCCCGGCAGGCCACGTCGAACGCGCCCCCCCGGATGTCGGGCGCGCACCAGTCGCGGCAGGAACCGTCCGCGCGGTGCAGGAGCACGTGCGGGCAGCGGAAGTAGTCCTGCAGGCGACGTGCGATGAAATCCTCGACCTCGACGGGGTCGCCGTGTTCGATGAGGTAGGTGGAGACGTCGGCCTTGAAGTTCGAGGCCATCATGTGCAGGCGGTCCTCCTCGAGGGCCTCCTGCTCGTGGCGGGCCAGCGCCTCGACGCAGCGGAGCGCAATCATGAACTGCGCGTGGCCGCCGCATTCCGCCATGCGCACGACGCGGCACTCGTAGTGGAGGGGTTCGCCGGCCGCGACGAGCTGGAAGCGGAAGCTGAAGGACACGGACTTGGCGAGCACCGCGGCGATGTGGGCCCGGGAGAGCAGCCGGCGGAAATTCTCGCGGTCCTGTTCATAGACCTTCATCGAGGCGACGTATTCGACGCGGGCGTGGAACTTCGTCCCCGCCTCGACGGCGCCGAAGTCGCGCTGGTAGTTCTCGCTCACGTGAACGGGCAGGATCTCCTCCGTCTCGCAGTCGACGACGAAGACCGAATCGAAGTCAAGCGTCAGCGCGCCCAGCAGCGCATTGCCCAGGCCTTGTTCCGTGATTGGATTCGAATGGTTCATATTCTCGGCACACCCGGGCACATTATCTCACACGGAACTGGAATGTTCAAGTCAGCTTCTCCAAGATCTCCCGCACCTTGTCGCGGGTCAGGGGCTTCGTCAGCACGGCGTCGAACAGGGTCACGTCGAACGAACTGGCCACGTCGGCGTCCGCCGTCAGGGCCACGATGGGCAGGTGTCTCAGGACCTCGTCGCGGCGGATGGCGCGCGCGAGCGCGGCGCCGTCCATCCCCGGCATCCACATGTCCGTCAGCACGGCCATCGGCAGATCCCCGGCCTCCGCCGCGGTGCGGAGCGCCGCCAGGGCGTCCACGGCGGAGGAGAACTCGAAGATGTCCTCCTTCGCGACGCCCTGCATCTGCACATGGCGCGCGGCGACATGCAGGTTGAGCGGGACGTCGTCGACCAGGAAGACGCGTCGCCGCACCGCGGACGCCAGCGCCGCGTCGAGACGCCCCGACTCGGACGGGCGGGGGGCCGCGGCCCGCTTCGCGGAGACCGCCACGTCCGGGATGCGGACCGTGAACACGCTGCCCTTCCCGAGCTCGGATTCGACCGAGACGGTGCCGCCCACGCTCTCCACGAGGCTGCGGCAGATGGGGAGGCCGAGGCCGGTGCCCTCGTAGACCTTTCCGCCCCGCACCCCACCGTCCTGCACGAACGGGTTGAAGATGGCCTCCCGGCGTTCCGGCGAAATGCCCGGCCCCGTGTCCTCGACCCGGAGTTCGAGGCTCCCCGCCGCAAACGCCGCCGAGCAGGCGACGAAACCGCGTTCGGTGAACTTGACGGCGTTGCCGATGAGGTTCAGCAGGATCTGGCGGACGCGCTCCTCCTGGAGCGCGAGCACGGGGAAGTCCGGCGCCAGCTCGGCGCGCAGTTCGATCCCCTTCGCGGCCGCGCGGAACCGGAAGACGTCCCGCATCTCCCCGAAGAGCTTCGCGAAATCGCAGGCTCCGCCGCGGATGTCCATGCGCCCGGCCTCGATCTTCGACAGGTCGAGGATGTCGTTGATGAGCGAGAGCAGCGCCTGGGAGGAGGTGAGGATGCCCTCCGTGTACTCGCGCCGCTCCGCATCCGTGCAGGCCGGCGCGCGGAGGAACTCGGCGAAGCCGATGACGGCGTTGAGCGGCGTGCGGATCTCGTGCGACATGGTCGCGAGGAACGTCGTCTTCGCGCGTTCGCCCTGCTCGGCCGCCTCGAGCGCGACGCGCAGCGCCTCGTTCTTGCGCATCATCTCCTCGTAGGTGTCGCGGCGCTCGATGGCGGAGGAGAGCACGTCGGCGCAACGGAAGAGGATGTCGCGCTCCGCGTCGTCCAGCGCGCCGTCGCGCGGGAAGCCGATCACGAGCGTGCCCCAGAGGCGCCCGCGGACGAGCAGCGGGATGGAGACGAGGAAGCGGAAGCCGCGGCTGCACGGGGGCACCAGCTGTTCGAACCGGTTGCCGAGGATGCGACGGGCGGCCTCGCCGTCCACCAGGCAGAACCCGTCCGCGGCGATGTCCGCGAGCTGCGGCTCGATGAGCTTGAGGTCGAGTTCCTGCTGCGCGGAATTGCCGGACCCGTCCCGGAAGATGCAGCAGCCCTTCGCGATGTACGAGCGCTGCGCCTTCACGTCGAAGTTCGACATGTAGCAGAAGTCGCCGTCGAAGCGCTCGCGCAGGTTCTCGAGGAAGGCCCGGTACGAGACGAGCGAGGAGCGCGCGTGCAGCGCCTGCAGCGCGCGTTCCATCGTCACGGAGTTCGCGGCCGAGACGGCCTCCGTGGCGCGCTGGGAGCGACGGACCACGTAGGAGAGGCCGCAGAAGCCCACGAGCAGCAGCGCGCCGGACGCGAGCAGCTGCCAGACCATGGAGAACCAGACCGGCGACAGCAGCTGCGCCCGTTCGACCGCGACGGCGGCGCTCCACCCGTCGACGACCTTCTCCGAGAAGATGACCACGCCCTCGTCCTCGGCCTTGAGCCTGGGGCCGTCGTCCCCGGGATCCGGCTCCACGCGGCCGACGACCGTGCGGCCGGACGGCCCCTTGCCCGCGTGCGCCACGACCGTTCCGTCGGGGGCGAGGAAGAACACGTAGGAGGAAGGCCTCCGCACGTCCCCCCCCCGGTGCACGAGGGCGGGGTTGAAGATGGACATGCCGACGTCCAGCGAAACGACGGTCCGGCCGTCCGACAGCAGACGGCTTACGGCGACCATGAGCTCGTTGCGGGGCAGCGCGTAGTAGGGCGGCTGGAGGACCGACACGCCGGGATGCGCGAACGCCCGGCCGAACCAGGGCCGATTCTCGGGCAGGAAGGTGGACGGCGGACTCCAGCCGATCCCGCTCGCGTACCAGCCCTTCCGCGCCACGTAGAGTTCGGTGTAGGACTTGTCCACAGTCGCCTGGAGACGCATGGTCTTCGCGCGCAGGAACTCCTCCAGGGCGGCATGGGACGGCTTCTCCTGCTCGAGAAAGTCCTCGACCTCCACCGAGACCGCGTCCATGACGGATTTCATCCGTCGCAGCGCGGTGTCCAGCTGCGCCGCGACCTCGCGCACGTCCTTCTCGCCCTCCGCCATGAGCCGGTCCCGCTCCACCTGGTAGATGCGCACGGTGTTCGCGGCGCTGAGGGCGATCAGCACGGTCGCGAAAAGCAGCATCGTCCATCGGATGGACCGCCGGGAGGGGATGGGGATGCGGTGCTTCATCTTCAGCGCGCCGCAGGGACGTCGGGGAACATCGAGACGCGGAGCTTCGCGCAGCCGTACGGCACGAGTTCAAGCAGAGCCCCGTCCGCGGCGCGCGTGCGGAGCTTCAGAGGGGCGTCGAGGGGCCAGTCCCAGCGGGCCGGCATCGCGGTGCGCACGACGGCGACGTCGCGCACGACCGTGGACGAGTCGACCGTCCAGTCCGCGCGCGCCCCCGGGGCGGGCGTGTTCTCGTCCAGCTCGGGCAGTCCGTGCGCGAACAGGAGCGGGCCGAACGACACGCTGCAGTACGGCTTGCCGCCGTCGTTGTAGTCGCGCGCCGTCTCGGCCTTCGCCGCCATCGGGAAGCGGAGGGAGACGACGTCGCCCGGCCGCCACTCGCGGTCCAGCGTCGCGAAGCCGTCGTCCGAGAAGCGGGCCGCCGCCGCCTCGCCGTTCAGCGCGATCCGCGGCTGCGCGCACCATTCGGGCACGCGGAGGCGGAGCGGGAATTTCAGGGGCTTCGCGGGCTTCACCTCCAGCTCGAGAGTCTCGTCGAACGGGTAGGCGGTCTTTGTCTCGACCGCGACCGCCACGCCGTCCAGCTCAGTCTCGAGCGTGTTCGGCGCGTAGAGCGTCGCGGCGAGTCCGCCCGCCGCGGGCTTCATCCACATCGCCTGCACGTAGGCGGGCAGGATGCGCACGAGCGCGGCGGTGCAGCAGAGCGGCCAGTGCTTGCGGCGGTAGAGGCCGCCCTTCCCGGCCGGACCGGCATGGAACCTCCCCTCGCCCGTCACCCGGTTGGGCGCCTGGAAGTAGACGTGGTTCATCCAGTCGCGCGAAACGCAGGCGGCCCCCGCGTTGAAGAAGCTGCGTTCGACGTGGTCCGCGAAGCGGCCCTCGCCCGTCACGCCCGCGAGCGTCGCGTAGAGGAGAACGTCCCCGGCCACCGTGCAGGTCTCCGTGCCGCGGTCGGGTCCACGCCAGCCGAACTGTTCGTCCGCCACCGTCACGCCGTGCGGCTGCCGCGTGTGGCGCTCATGGAAGTCGAGCCAGGCGCGGACGTTCGAAAGGCAGGCGGGGTCGCCCGTCCAGCACGAGCCCTTCACCCACGAGAGCATGCTTTCGTAGCAGAGCACGCCGTGCTGCAGGCGCCATTCCCAGTTCGCGTTCGGGTCGCGGTCGCGGCGCGCGCGCAGATGCACGCCGCCGTGCGGCACGGGCAGGCCGTAGCGCATCGCCGGCCATCGTTCGGGGTACGGCTTCGTCGCGAAGAAGTTCCCGATCGCGGCCGCGAGCTTCCCGTCCCCGCTGTAGCGCCACGTGTCGCACGCGGCCGCCGGCAGGGTGATCGGATTGCCGAAGAAGTAGAAGCGCGGGTCGTCCAGGCACCAGGTGAGCGCGCGTACCGCCCGTTCGTCGCCCGTCGCCTCGTAGTAGGCGAGCAGCGCGCGCGTCGTACGTCCGCTCGCGCCGACGATGAAGCCGTGGTTCGCGCGCTCGACCTCCTCCATCTGCTTCGGGTCCGTGCGGTCCATCCAGTAGACGAAGGCGATGGACTTCGGATTCATGCGCTCCAGGAGCGGCTCAAGCCGGCTTTTCGCATATGCCTGCAGCTCCTTGTCGTCCAGCTCCCACGCGAGGCGCACGAGGCCCTCGAACCAGTAGGCGCCGCCCTCCGTGCACCAGGCGCCCTTGTCCGGATCGCTCCAGTCCAGGTACTTCCCGCGCGGATGGAAGTCGCGGTTCCAGGCCCGCGGGAACGCCTTGTCGACCTCGTCCAAGCGCGAGACGTAGCCCTTCCGTGCGGAGACGCACCAGTCGCGCAGCCAGCCACGCGGCTTCACTTCGCCCGGCCGCAGCCACTCCATCTTCGCGGGGGTCTTCCACGCGTGCGTGCGGTTGGGACGCCCCTGCGCGTCCGTCTTCCGGACGGTCGGCGGAATCGGGCCGTCCCAGTCCGCCCGCTGCACGTCCGCGCCGGACGGTGCCCAGCTGTGCACGCCCCCCTGCACGAAACGCAGGTGCTTCGGGCCGCGGACCGCGTTGTAGAGCGCAACGATTCCGGACGGCGGCGCGATGTAGTCCCCAAGCCCCGCGTAGCCCACGTCCACGCGGCACTTCGCGGGGATGCGCTTCGCGAGCGAGGCCGCGTCGAAGTAGCGCAGGCCCTCCGCCCACGGCAGCGCCCAGTCGCCGATCAGGCGCCCGTCCTTCGCCTTGCCCCAGGCATCGCAGTTCCAGACGATGGAGATGTCCGCCGCCGTGACCGCGGGGTCGTACGCCGCCGCCCACACGGCCTGCAGCGCGCCCTGCGAACCGCCCGTCACGACCAGCGTGCGCCCGTCCCATTCAGGCCGCCGCTTCGCGTAGCCGAGGCCGCGGAAGACGCGCCACGCCATCTGCTTGAAGTACGATGTGTCGGGACTCGCGTTCTGCGCGGGGTCCCATGCGTGCCCGCCAGACGCCCCGCCCAGGCGCTTCCGCTCCGCGGCGTAGTACGCGGGCTCGCGTGCGAGCTCGCAGCCATGCGGACTGATCCACACGCGCAGCTCCTTCGCGCTCAGCTCCTCCGGCTTCCGCACCGCCATCGCCCGCGGCTGCCAGCTCTCGTTGTAGCCGAAGAACTTCGCGCGCAGCGGGTACTTCCCCGGCTTCGCCGGCACGGCGAGCCAGCCGACGCACGGCCCGTCGGACGGACAGTCCAGCGTGAACGCGTAGAGCTTCACGTCCTCTCGGCCGGACGGATACTCCTTCAAGCGCGGATTCATCGGCACCTTCGGCAGCACGCCGCGCAGCGCGCCCCACCAGGCGTCCAGGCCGGCGGGTTCGGGCGGCGCCTGCAGCTTCTCGGGCTCCACGCCCGCGCCGCCGTTGAAGGAGATCTTTCCGTCGTGGCGCCCCGGCACGGCGACGTCCTTCCCCGCCGCGTCCGTCACAAAGGCCTGCAGGCGCACGAAACCGGGTCGGTCCAGCGCCGTCGTCACACGCAGCGGCTCCCTCCCCGGCAGCGGTCCTGTCCCCTCCTCGGTCCGGCCATCGTCGCCCGTGCGCGTCCAGCGGACGCGCCAGTCGCCCGCGGGAACGTCCTTACCGCGCAGCGCCAGCTCGAAGGTCATCTTCTCGCCACGGACGTAGGCGCACGGCGCTTCGGACGTACGGCCGACGAGCTGGACGTCCGACCACGCCGCCGACAGGGCGAGAACGGGGAAAATGGAGGCGAAGAGGAGAAATACGCGCATGAACATGGCCTAAATTATACCATACCCAAGGCGGGATTTAAGATTGTTCAGAAGAGAAGCACGAGGATTCCCAGCGCGGCGAGGACGAGACCCCAGATGAAAAAGCGCATGACAAGCGTGGCGCGCCGGGCATCGGCGGCGCGCTTCTCCTCGGGCGTCCGCAGGTCCGGACCGCCACAGCATCCACAGCCGCAGCTCATCGGCCCGAGACCCCGTAGAGGACGACAGCCGAGGACCGGTGTGCGCCGAGCACGACTTCAAGTGCGCCACGACGTCCGCTTTCTGGGCTTTTGCCGTCCGAGGGCGCTTCTTTTCCGCAAGCATGGCCTCGCGCCTTTGTTTCGCAGGCCGGAACCGGCGATTCGTCCGCCCAGTCTATCGCCGAACCGCTTTCCGCGGCCTCCTTCCTTATGGCGGGGTAATCCGTTTCCGGCCATTTCCTCGCGAGAGCCGGGTTCTGCTCCCTTGCGGCCTTCACCGGGCACTGACAGGTGAAGCCCATCCTCTGCATGTACCGGCGCGCCGTGCGGCGCGAGATGGACATGCCGTACGCGCGTCGCACGTATTCCCTTATCGCCCTTGAAGACCATGGCGCAAAGTCGGACTTCAGCTGATCCGGCGTCTTGTCGATGACTGCCTTGTAGCAGGAATAGACCTTGCGCCGGTGCTTCGCCCGCTGCGGCTCCGAAAGCGCCTGGACATTGATGTGCGCATGTGGATTATGCTTCATGCCGCATATTACATCATACTGCCCTTATTTTGTCCATTACAATAACATGATGGCAGGATGAACAGGATGCGTGTATCAGACCGCGTGGACATTGGATTTCGCTTCGGAACGATCCGACGCGAAATCCAATGTCCGAAATCGACAAGACGGCC
>JAEDMN010000341.1 GCA_016302985.1 Kiritimatiellia bacterium
CAGCGTCGCCGGCACCACGAGGTCGCCCGCGTAGGCCGGATCGCCCCGGACCAGGGTCACCCCGTCCGCACCGGGTTCGTAGAGCCAGGCCACGCCGTCGACCACCTCCGTCTCGGCCGCGGCCGCCAGGACCGCCACCAGGACGCCGCAGGCGCCCATGAACACACTCTTCATCACACTCCGTCCTTTCTGGAAACATCCCGCCATGCCGATGCGGCATCGCGCGAAATCATTATAGATTTCCAGAAAGAAGCGAGTCTATTTCACAATTGTTCCTTCCATTGCACGGAAGGAGAGGAGGCCTGCAAGCGCGCGGAGGCCTCCGCGCGACGACGCGGGGGAGGGGAACGGCCGATTTGCGGCCGACGGAACCGGCACGGACCGCGTGGCGGCGGACGCGATGCGGTCCCAGAAGGGAAAATCAAGTTCTTTTCCGTGCAATCGGCCGCACGGAATGTCCGCCCGCCGCCGATTCCGCCCGCGGACGCGGCTAGGCGCGCGCCGCGCAGAAGGCGCGGACCGTCTCGACCATGTAGTCGATCCGGGCGTCGCCCATGCCGGGATAGAGTCCGATCCAGAGCGCGTCGGACATGATGACGTCGGTGTTGTCGAGCGGACTGGCGACGCGGTAGTCGACGCCCTCGACCAGCGTGTCGAAGCAGGGATGGCGCAGGATGTTCCCCGCGAAGAGGTTGCGGGTCTGGATGTTGTGCGATTCGAGATGCTGCGCGAGGTCGTTGCGGGTGAAACCGGCGCCCGGCCGCACGGTCATCAGGAAGCCGAACCAGCTGGGATCGGCCTCCGGATGCCATTCGGGCAGACGGAGCGCGGACACGTCCTTCAACCCCTCGTAGAGGCGCGCGAAGTTGGCCTTCCGCTTCTCGACGAAGGACGGGAACTTCTCGAGCTGCGCGCACCCGACCGCGGCCTGGAGGTCCGTCGCCTTGAGGTTGTAGCCGAAGTGGCCGTAGACGTATTTGTGGTCGTAGCCGACGGGCAGGCGCCCGAACTGCTTCGTGAAGCGGCAGCCGCAGGTGTTGTCCACGCCGCTCTCGCACCAGCAGTCGCGGCCCCAGTCGCGGATCGACAGCGCGATCTTCTTCAGCAGCGGGTTGTCCGTGTAGACGGCGCCGCCTTCGCCCATCGTCATGTGGTGGGGCGGGTAGAAGCTGGAGGTGCCGAGGTCGCCCCAGGCGCCCGTGAAGCGCCCCGCGAACTTCGACCCGAGCGCGTCGCAGTTGTCCTCCACCAGCCACAGTCCGTGACGGTCGCAGAAGTCCTTCACCGCGCGGACGTCGAACGGGTTGCCGAGGGTGTGCGCGAGCATGACGGCCTTCGTCTTCGGGGAGACGGCGGCCTCCAGCCGGGACACGTCGATGTTCGCGGTGCCGAGTTCGACGTCCACGAAGACCGGCACGGCGCCGTACTGGACGATGGGCGCGATCGTCGTCGGGAAGCCGGCGGCGACGGTGATCACCTCGTCCCCGCGGCGGATCCGCCGCTCGCCCAGCAGGGGCGACGTGAGCGTCATGAAGGCGAGCAGGTTGGCGCTGGAACCGGAGTTCACCAGCAGCGCGAAGCGCGTGCCGAGGTAGTCCGCGAGCCCCTTTTCGAACTGCCGCGACCAGCGTCCGTAGGTCAACCAGAACTCGAGCGAGGCGTCGACGAGGTTCGTCATCTCCGTTTCGTCGAAGACACGCCCCGCGTAGTTCACGCGGCTCGTGCCGGGCACGAACGCGGCGTCCTTCTTCGGCGCCTCGACGAGGCGGTAGTATTCGGCGACCTTCGCGAGAATGTCCTTCTTCAGTTCTTCGGCGTTCATGTCACATGCCCTTCGAGTAGTCGTCGATCTGTTCGTCCGTCACGCGGCGGGGATCCTCGCCCGCGGCGACGGCCGCGTACCAGCGGGCCGTCTCGCGGATGGTCCGCCCGAAATCCCAGCGCGGCGCCCAGCCCAGCACGGTGGCGGCCTTCGCGGAATCGAGCTGCAGCAGCAGAGCCTCCTTCGGCGCCCGCGGGTCCGTCCGGTCCTCCACCTGCGCGGCGGGGAAGTGGCGCTTCAGTTCGCGCACCAGGTCGCCCACGGTCTTCACGCACGCGGCGTCGGGTCCGAAGTTGAAGGCCCGCGCCGCCGGGTCGGAACCGCCTGCGCCGGCCGTGCCGGCGCCCAGCGCCGCGCCGAGCATGAGGTAGCCGCCGAGGGGTTCCAGCACATGCTGCCAGGGACGCGTCGACTTCCGGTTCCGCACCAGGAGATGCTTTCCCGCGAGGAACGCGCGCATCGCGTCGGGCACGATGCGGTCCGCCGCCCAGTCGCCCCCGCCGATCACGTTGCCCGCGCGGGCGCTCGCGACGCGCACCCGGCTCTCCGGCCCGTCGAAGAAGCTGCGCCGGTAGCTCGCGACCGCGATCTCGCAGGCGCCCTTCGACGCGCTGTAGGGGTCGCTCCCGCCCAGCGGATCGCCCTCCCGGAAGGCGCGCCCGGAGTTGTCGTTCTCGTACACCTTGTCCGTCGTCACGCACACGACCGATACGGCCCCCTTCAATCCGCGCGAATCCG
>JAEDMN010000342.1 GCA_016302985.1 Kiritimatiellia bacterium
TGCCCTTCCGGCGGTTCTTCGGAGGCGCGGGGCGGGCGAGGCCCAGGAGGACACCGCACATGAGCAGCGTGACGACGAGGGAGCTGCCGCCGTGCGAGACGAGCGGCAGGGTGATGCCGGTCATCGGGACGGCGTTCAGCACGCCGCCGACGTTCAGCAGCAGCTGCACGCCGAGGCTCGCCACCAGACCCGTCGCCAGCAGGGCCTCGCACCGGTCGCCATCCGCCTCGCGCCGCGCGGCCGCGGCCAGTCCCCGCACGAGAACCGTCATCCACAGCCCCAGCAGCAGCAGGCATCCCAGAAACCCCCACAACTCCGCCACGGCCGCATAGACGAAGTCGCTCGCGACGACGGGCACCTTCGTGACCTCCGCGAGGTCATGCCCCAGGCCCCTCGCCCCGCCGTTCACCACGGCCGCGAGGCCGTGGAGCGTCTGCCAGCCCGCGGACTGCACCTGCTCGAAGGGGTCCCGCCACACCGCGAAGCGCGTCGCGAGGTGGCCGACGCGGCTGAGCGGCGTGCAGGCGACGAACGCGAAGCCTCCGCCCACCGCCGCAAAGGCCGCCAGGCCCCACCGCCAGGACGCCGCCAGCAGCATCGCCGCCAGCGTGAGCACCAGCTGCGCGACCATGCCGAAGTCGCCCGCCAGCGCCAGGCCGCCCGCGATCGCCGCGAAGCCCCCCGCGAACAGCCAGAAGTCGCGCAGGGACGCAAAGACGCGCGCACCGGAGAAGCGCGCCGCGGCGAAGGCCACCAGACAGAACTTGACGAGCTCGCTCGGGTTCAGGCGGCCGGGCAGGTAGAGTCCGCCCCGGTACTTCCGGCCAAACACGAGCAGGACGACCAGCAGGAACACACCGGCGCCCCAGACGATCCAGGCGCCGCGTCCCCGCAGCAGGCGGCCCGCCCGGCCCGCGCCGCAGACGCAGGCCGCGACGGCGCACGCGACGGCGCCGAGCGCCAGCGGCGGGAACGCGGGGGCCCCGCCCAGCGCGTAGGTCTGCACGACCATGCCGAACAGCGTCAGCACGGCGACGGAGACCAGCATGGGAAGGTCGATCTTCATTCGAAATACCCCAGTTCCCGCGCCTGCTCGAGCACGCCCCGCGCGACGGGCAGCGCCGCCTCGGCGCCGAACCCGCCCCGTTCGACCAGCACCGTCACCACGAGCCGCGGCGCCTTCTCGGGGGCGAAGCAGGTGAACCACGCATGGTCGCGCCCCTGTCCCGTCTGGGCCGTGCCCGTCTTTCCGCAGACGTCCAGCCCGGGAATCCGGCAGCCCGTTCCCGTGCCGCTCTCCACGACCTGGCGCATCATCTTCCGCACGCGCGCGGCCGCCTCGTACGTGAAGGGCCGCGCCCGCAGCTTCGGACGGGCGGCGTCGAGCAGCGTCGGCTCGAGCATCACCCCGTCGTCCGCCACCGCGGCCGTGACCATCGCCACGGCGAGCGGCGTGAGGAGCAGCCGCCCCTGTCCGATCGCGACCGGGGCCAGTTCCGGCGCGCGCAGGCCCTCCGGCACGCCGCAGCCCGCGGCCTCGAGGGAGACGTCCGCGGACGGCAGCAGGCAGACCGAATCGCGCAGGCGCGACGCCGCGACGACCCGTCCGAAGGCCTCCGGACCCAGCTTGACGCCCAGCTTGGCGAAGTAGACGTTGGAGGAGTGCATGAGCGCGGGGCCCATGGCGAGCTTCCCGAATCCCTTCCAGACGCGTCCGCGGCGCTCGGCCTGGCGGGCCTCCACGTCGCGGATCGCCGGCGTGGCGGGGGCGCTGCGGTAGCCGGAGGCGGGGCAGTCGAACACCGGGTCGAGGCCCTCCGACAGGGCGGCGGCCGCCATGAACACCTTGAAGGTCGAGCCGGGCGGGTAGAGTCCCGTGAGCGCGCGCTCGATGTAGACGGGCTTCGCCGCGTCCCCGCGGGGCGTCGAGACGAGCGCGCGGAGGCGTCCCGTCGCGGGCTCGAGCGCGACGACCGCGCCCGTCCGCCCCTTCATCAGCCGCGCCGCGCACACCTGGAGCGCGCCGTCGACCGAAAGCTTCACGGGGCGGCCGTCCTCCTCCAGCGCCCGCGCGTCGAGCGCGCGCTGGAAGACGGTGTCCGGCTGGGCGATCTCGAGCCGCGCGCCGTTCCGGTCCAGGGCGACGCCGTGCTCCGGGATGACGTCCTTGTTGTGCGCCCGCTGCGCGTAGCGGCGCAGGAAGGCGGCGAAGCGCGGATCGCGCGGGCCCGCCGCCATCCAGTGGAGGTGCACGCAGAGCAGCCCGGCGCATCCGGCCAGCAGGAGCGCCGCGAGGACCAGCAGTCTGACCTTGAGCGTCCGCACGCGGCTCACCGACGCCAGGTCGTCTTGTAGACGGTCCCGCCGCCACGTCCCCCGCGGCCGCCCGAACCGCCGGAGCGCCATCCGCCCGAACCGCCGGAACGCCCGCCCCCGCCATAGGCGTCGCCGCCGGGCGCGTAGTCCGTCTCGCCGTCGGAGCGGCCGCGGCCGTAGCCGCCGCCACCGTAGCCACCGCCGTATCCGCC
>JAEDMN010000343.1 GCA_016302985.1 Kiritimatiellia bacterium
GCGAAGCCCGCCGCGAAGCCGGCGGAGAAGCCGAAGCCCAATCTGACGATCCAGGTCGAACAGGCGCCGAAGCGGCCTCCGACCGCCGTGCCGGCCGTTCTCGGAAAGTCCGTCGACCTCGGGGGCGGGCTTGCCGTGCAGGTCGATGCGAAGGGCGGCTTCGCCTTCCGCGCGGCGGGACGCGAACTCGCGTTCGAGCCGTTTGCGCTTTCGGCCTCCGAAAGCGGCAAGATGCCGTCCGTCTCCTTCCAGGCCGAGGGAGACGCGCTTGTCGTCGACGTGGCGGGGGACGCGAAGGACTTCGGCTCGGTCGCGTTCGGCCGCTGCGCGCTGCCCCCGAAGGAACTGTATTTCGGCTATGGCTACTATGTCCGTGATCCGGGCCGCTTCGCCCTGCCGCTGAACGGGCACCAGAACGCCACGCGCTACGCCGGTTTCGCCTTCACGAACGGACTCTCCCTCGTGCTCGCCACCACCACGCCGCCGGAGAACCTCTACCACGATCCGGAGACGGGATCGTTCGGCTTCCGCGTGACCCAGCCGACGCGCTTCACGCTCGTGCCGGGGCTCAAGGGCGCGTTCGACTGCGCGATCCGCTACCGCGCCCATTTCGCCACGTTGCCCGCAAGGGGCTTCGCCGCCAAGGCGGGACGCTTCTGCGTGGACAGCTGGAACGGTTCCTTCCGCGATTTCGAGACGTTCATCCGCCGCGCGTCCGAGGACTACGGCCTGAAGGACGACCTGCTGTTCTATGCGCACTGCTGGCAGCGGTACGGCTTCGACCGCCACCTGCCGGATGTCTATCCGCCCTCGCCGACCTTCGGCACGGCCGACGAGCTCAAGTCCGCCTGCGCCCTCGCACACGCGAAGGGATGGAACTTCGGCGTCCATCTCAACGTCATCGACTGCTACACCAACTCGCCGTGGTTCGGCTGGGAGAAGATCTGCCACGAGAAGACGAAGGCGGGGACCTGGGAGCCCGCGAAGGCCTGGCTCAATCCTCCGCACCAGGAGCAGAGCTGGCGCCTGCTGCCGAAGTTCGGCAGCGATTCGATCCGCTATCAGGTGGAACAGCTCCTCGCCGGCGGCTTCCGTCCCGACACGGTCTTCATCGACGTGACGGGGTCCGGCTCCTTCGGCGCGGCCACCTGCCGCGACCGCGCGGGGAACGTCCATTCATTGATCGAGAACACGCGCGAGAACGCCCGCATGTTCGACACGGCGCGTGCCGCCCTGAAACCGGCGGACGGCCTCGCCCGCTTCCGCCCGTTCGTCTCCAGCGAGGCGCCCTGCGACTACCTGGTCGGCGCGCTCGACGGCGGCGACTGCCAGTGGATCCACCTGGACTCGGAGAAGGGCGCCTACCGCTGGGTGTGCGCGCCGGGCTCCGTCCAGGAGAAGACGCCGTGGTTCCCGCTCGTCTACCACGACCGCATCTCGCTGCACGGCGTCGGCTACAGTGCCCGCTTCGAGGGGGCGCGTGGCGAGGACTGCCACGGCGTCGACTCCGACGACTACATCAGCTGCGAGGTCATGAACGGCCATGCGCTGATGGCGGATTGCTACAACCGCGACGCCTACAAGGCCGAGGCGGGCATCCTCGAACCCCTCGACGTCGACCGCTGCCTGCGCCAGACCGTGCGCAAGTACTGGCTTGCACAGCACATCGCGCGCGAACTCGGCACCGCGACCGTGTCCCGCGTCTCCTTCGTGAAGGGCGATCCGACCCACATCCGCGTCGACTGGTCGACGGGCATGAAGGTGTTCGTCAACCGCGGCCGCGCGGACTGGGCGTGCCCGACGGGCGACCCCGGCCTGGACGGGGTCGTGCTGCCGCAGTACGGCTTCGTCGCCTTCAACAAGAAGACGGACCGCTACGCCGCCATCCGCCGCCGGGGCGGCCGCGTCGTCGAGGAGTCCGCCTATTCCGAAGGGAAGAAGGTCGTCCGCTACCTGAATCCACGCGGTGCGGACACGGCCGTGAACCGCCTGCCCCTCGCGCCCGCGACGACCGCGTCCGTGAAAGGTTCGGACACCAACCGCGTCGTGTCGGTCCGTACCGTCTGGGACCTGCTGAAGGGCCAGTCCCGTCCCACAGGCCGCTACCAGGTCTCCTATTGGCTTCTCGACCCGATGTTCCGCGAGTACAGTCCGAAGTCCGCGGCCATTCTCGCGCACACGGTCGAGGCGACGCTGGACCAGCCTCTCGAAGCCGCCTTCCCCTGGCCGGCCGACGCGAAGGGCGTCCGCGTGCTCCACGTGGCGGTCTCGCCCCTTGGCGCCGACGTCCGGGATCCCGCCCCCCGCCTCAAGCTGCTCGGCACCGCCGCGTTCTACAAGCGGTACCGCCAGGGCACCTTCGACGCGAAGGGCGCCTACGCAGCCTACGTCTGTCCCGACGACAACCTCTGGGAGCGCCTCTTCCCGCCGTCCGAACCCGTCGACTACGGCTGGATCCAGACGAAGGAGGCCTTCCGCCTCGTCAGCGAACCGAAGAAGCCCGACGTCAAGACCCTGCT
>JAEDMN010000344.1 GCA_016302985.1 Kiritimatiellia bacterium
CCTTCCGCCCCCACCGCGACGAGAGGTTCATCGCCACCCACTAGGTGCGAGACTCTGATGCCCCGGGCCCGCGTGGAGCCTTCCGCCCCCACCGCGACGAGAGGTTCATCGCCACCAGGGCCGGCGCGATACCGAAACAGTCACGCGCGCCGGGGGCCGGCGCGATACCGAAAAAAGAGAGGGCCGCGCGAAAACGCGCGGTCCTCTCCGTTCCGTGTCCGCGCCGAAAGGCGCGGATTGACGGGCCCTAGCCGCGCAGGGCGGCCTGGGCGGCCGCGAGGCGGGCGATCGGCACGCGGTACGGCGAGCAGGAGACGTACCTCAGGCCGATCTTGTGGCAGTACTCGACCGAGGTCGGGTCGCCGCCATGTTCGCCGCAGATGCCGCAGTGGATCTTCGGGCGCGTGGCCTTGCCGTCGCGCACCGCCATCTCCATGAGCTTGCCGACGCCGGTCTGGTCGAGCTTGGCGAACGGGTCGTTCTCGTAGATCTTCTTGTCGTAGTAGGCGCCCAGGAACTTGCCCGCGTCGTCGCGCGAGAAGCCGAACGTCATCTGCGTGAGGTCGTTCGTGCCGAAGCAGAAGAACTCGGCCTCCTCCGCGAGCTCGCCCGCGATGAGCGCGGCGCGCGGCACCTCGATCATCGTGCCCACCTCGTAGTTGAGCTTGATCTCGGCGGCCTGGATCTCCTCGTTCGCGATGTGGACGACGATGTCCTTCACGAACTTGAACTCCTTGACGTCGCCCGTGAGCGGGATCATGATCTCCGGCTTCACGTTCCAGCCCTTGTGGCGGCGCTGGACGTTGATGGCGGCGCGGATGACGGCCTTCGTCTGCATCACGGCGATTTCCGGATACGTCACGCAGAGGCGGCAGCCGCGGTGGCCCATCATCGGGTTGAACTCGTGGAGGGCGTCGATGATGTCCTTGATCTTGGACGTCGGCTTGTGGACCTCCTTCGCCAGGAGCGCGATCTCCTCCTCGCTGTGCGGCACGAACTCGTGCAGCGGCGGGTCGAGGAAGCGGATCGTGACGGGCTGGCCGTCGAGCGCCTCGAAGAGCTGCTCGAAATCGTCCTGCTGGAACGGCAGGATCTTGTTGAGCGCGAGCTCGCGCTCCTCGACCGTGTCGGCGCAGATCATCTCGCGGAACGGCGTGATGCGGCTCTGGGAGAAGAACATGTGCTCCGTGCGGCAGAGGCCGATGCCCTCGGCGCCGAGCTCGCGGGCCTTCTTGGCGTCGCGGGGCGTGTCGGCGTTCGTGCGCACCTTCAGGCGGCGGAACTTGTCCGCCCACATCATGATGCGGCCGAACTCGCCGGCGATCGTCGCGTCGACGGTCGGGATGACGCCGTCGTAGATGTTGCCCGTGCCGCCGTCGATGGAGAGCCAGTCGCCCTCCTTGAAGACCTTGCCGCCGAGGACGAAGCGCTTCTTCTCCTCGTCCATCGTGATCTCCTGGCAGCCGGAGACGCAGCACTCGCCCATGCCGCGGGCGACGACGGCCGCGTGGGACGTCATGCCGCCGCGCACCGTGAGGATGCCCTCGGCCGCCTTCATGCCCTCGATGTCCTCGGGGGACGTCTCGAGGCGCACGAGCACGACCTTCTCGCCGTTCTTCTTCCACGCCATCGCGTCGGCCGCGGTGAAGACGATCTTGCCGCACGCCGCGCCCGGGGAGGCCGGCAGGCCGCGGCCCATCGGCTTGGACTTCTTGAGGGCGACCGTGTCGAACTGCGGGTGCAGGAGCGTGTCGAGGTTGCGCGGGTCGATCATGAGCACCGCCTCCTGCTCCGTGCGCATGCCCTCGTCCACGAGGTCGCAGGCGATCTTGAGCGCGGCGCGGGCCGTGCGCTTGCCGTTGCGCGTCTGGAGCATGAAGAGCTTCTTGTTCTCGATCGTGAACTCCATGTCCTGCATGTCGCGGTAGTGCTTCTCGAGCGTCGTGCAGATCTTCTGGAACTGCTTGAACACCTCGGGCATCACGTCCGCCATCTTCGAGATCGGCATCGGCGTGCGCACGCCGGCGACGACGTCCTCGCCCTGGGCGTTCATGAGGAACTCGCCCATCAGCTTCTTCTCGCCCGTCGCGGGATCGCGCGTGAAGGCGACGCCCGTGCCGGAGTTGTCGTTGAGGTTGCCGAACGCCATCATCTGCACGTTGACGGCCGTGCCCCAGCTGTAGGGGATGTCGTTGTCGCGGCGGTAGACGTTCGCGCGCGGGTTGTCCCAGCTGCGGAACACGGCCTTGATCGCCTCGACGAGCTGTTCCTTCGGGTCGTCCGGAAAGTCCTTGCCGAGCGCCGCCTTGTACTCGGCCTTGAACTGGCCGGCGAGCGACTGGAGGTCCTTGGCCGTGAGCTCGACGTCGAGCTTGACGCCCTTCTTCTCCTTCATCTTGTCGATGAGCGTCTCGAAGTGCTTCTTGCCGACCTCCATGACGACGTCGGAGAACATCTGGATGAAGCGGCGGTAGCAGTCCCACGCCCAGCGCGG
>JAEDMN010000089.1 GCA_016302985.1 Kiritimatiellia bacterium
ATTCGTCGAGCGCGCCCTTGTAGGCGACGCGGCGGACCTTCTGGATCGAGGTGCGCTCCAGCGGCGTCTTCGAGACGACGACCTTGCGGACGCGCTTGTAGTCCGCGAGGTCCTGGCAGCGGGCGTGGACGCGCGCGGCCGCGATCTTCTCGACTTCGGTCCACGGCGGCTCCGCGCCGCCGTTCTCCTCCTTCAGCAGATCGAGGTTCGGGTGCACCACGCAGCCGACCTTCTCGCCCGGGATGCCGCCCGTCGTGTAGCCGACGACCACGCAGTCCGCCACGAGCGGATCGCCGCCGATGCGGTTCTCGACCTCCTCGGGATAGATGTTCTTGCCCTCGCGGTTCACGATGAGCGCCTTCCTGCGGCCGCGGATCGTAAGCAGCCCGCCCGCGTCCTGGCTCGCGAGGTCGCCCGTCTTCAGCCACTCGCCGTCGAACGCCTCGGCCGTGGCCGCCTCGTTGTGCCAGTAGCCCTTCATCGTGATCGGCCCGCGCACCTGGAGCTCGCCCACCCCCTGTTCGTTCGCGTCCGCGAGGCGCACCTCGATGTTGGAGAGCGGCAGCCCGATCGTGCCGACCTTCGCGCACTTCGGTCCCGCAATGGAGACCACCGGCGAGCACTCGGTGAGACCGTAGCCCTCGAGGATGTTGATGCCGAGGCGGCGGTAGCCCTCCAGCACGTGCTTCGGGCACGGGGCGCCGCCCACGATCATGAAGCGGAGCTTCCCGCCGAGCCCCTTCACGACGTTCCGCCGCACGAGGCAGCCGAGCCCCGTCTTCAGCAGAATCTGCGCGGCCTTCGAGGCGCGCAGCTTCGCGTCGATCTTGTCGAACATCTTCTCGGCCAGCAGCGGCACGCTCATCACGATGGTCGGCTGCAGCAGCTTCACGTCCTCGCCGACCGTGTAGAGCGACCGGTTGAACTTCATCGCCAGGCCCCTGTAGAGCCCCAGCATGAAGTTCGCGCAGAAGGAGAAGGCGTGGAAGAGCGGCAGCACGACGAACAGCGAGTCCGTGCGGTCGACCCGCTCGCCGAACGCCCGGAGCGAGCCCTCAATGTCCGCGAGGAAGTTCGAGTGCTTGAGCATCGCGCCCTTGGGGCGCCCCGTCGTGCCCGACGTGTAGATCAGCGAGGCGACGTCCTCCGGCCGCGCGACTTCCGCGTCGTACCACGCCGCGCCGCCCGCGAGCCGCTTCTCGCCCTCCGCGCGCAGCATCTCGTAGTCGTAGACGGGCACGGACCCGATCGGCCCGAAGGCCGCCCCGCCGCCCTCGGAGACCACGACCGCGCGCAGGTCGGGAAGTCCCGGTGCGATGGCCCGCATCATGTCCAGGTGGGCCCGGTCCGTCGTCACCACGACCGCGCCGGAATCCCGCAGGATGTACGCGACCTCCTCGTCGTGCAGCTTGGGATCGATCGGCACCACGCTCACGCCCGCGCCCGCGCACGCCAGGTAGGCCTCCATCCAGTCCGGGCCGTTCGGGAGGATCTGCGCGACGTTCTCCACGCGCGGCCTGAGACCGAACTTCGGCCCGTAGGCCTCGGCCACCGCGCGCACGCCGGCGAGGAACCCCGCCCAGCTGCGCCGTTGCCATTCCTTCGCACGACAATACTCAAGAGCCACCGCCTGCGGTGTCTCCTGCGCATTTCTCTCAAGATACGAGCGAATCGTCATAGCACGAACCTGTCAATCAGTGGAACTATACCAAATACCGCGATTTCTCTCAAGAGGCGCCCCCGAACCAGGCCAGGGGATCGCGGAGGCGGTCCAGGAACGGACGCTGTTCACGGGCGACCAGCACGCGTGCGTCCAGCGCCGCGCAGGCAGCGGAAAGTTCCCGTGCGTCCAGCGCCAGGGCGGCCGTCGACAGGGCGTCCGCCACGGCCGCAGACCCCGCGCGGCTCCAGGTCTGGGCCCAGCGCGCCGCGGCCCCCTTCCGCCGGACGTCGACGACGTGCTGGCCCTGGATCTCGAAGCCGCTGCCGGAGAGCGCCCCGTCGGAGAGCCGCAGCACCGTGTCGAGGCGCGTGCGCGCCTTCCACTTCCCGCCGACGCCCAGCGACCAGGGACCGCCCGACAGCAGCTGCGTCGAGCTGCCGGCGTCGAGCAGCCAGTCGGAAAGCTCGAACTGCTCGGATCGGAGCAGCTCGCCGCAGGCATCGAGGGCGTAGCCCTTCCCGATGCCGCCGAAGTCGAGCTCGAGCGGCGTCGGACGCCCCCACCGGTCCTCCTTCACCGCGACGCGCAGATGGTCGACGTCCAGCACGAGGCGCTGCATGCCGCCCCGCGCGAAGGCCTCGGCGCGGACGTCCCCCGTCACCGCCTCCCAGCAGGCCCCCTGCTCCCGCAGGCGGTCCATGACCGGCCCCACGGTCGGATCGAAGGCCCCGCCCGTCGCGGCGCAGACCTGGGCGGAGAGCACGAGCACGTCCATCGTCTCGCGGGCGAGGGTCGCGACCTGTCCCGGACGCAGGCCGCGGATCACGGCCACGTCGCTCGTGTCGTTGAAGCGGCTGAGCAGCAGCTCGAGCGCGTCGATGCACTCGAAGCACGCGGTCGCCGCCGCCTCGCAGAGGCGCACGTCCTCATTTAAGCCAAAGGACACCGAGAACTCGGTGTCCATGGCCTTGTGGGTGAATCGCCTCAACCTACTTCTTCCTGGCGGGGAACCTGTCGCGGAGGCAGAGGCGGCACACGAGGCAGCTGGCCGCCGCGAAGCACAGCGAGACGCAGCGGTGGCACCAGAGCAGGACCTCCTGCCCGTGGCCGCCGAATACGGTCATCATCGGCATCACCGCCGTGAAGACCGTCCCCGCCGCGAACACCGTCCAGAACATCCAGACGACCGCCAGGCCCGTCTTCTCCGTGCGCGCCGCCAGGCGGAACGCCAGCATCAGCACCGTGCACGCGGCGAAGCCGCCGCCCGCGCACATGTGGAGCACGAGCCACCAGCTCGTCATCGCGCCGCACATCCAGCCAATCACGCCGCTCGCCAGAAGATAGAGCAGGCAGGCGACGAAGCCCATGTCGACGATCCACTTCGCGAGCCCCCACGCGAACTCCGTGGAGTTGTCGGCGAGCCACTTCGCGAACTTGTTCAGCGCCAACGCGGCCGCGGCCGCGGCGAACAGGCAGATCAGGCCGAACACCGTCCAGAGGAAGACCTTGAAGAGCGGACGCATCCCGAACGTCGTGCCGAGCACCTTGTGGTAGCCCCCGCGCACGCCGAGGAGCTCGGCCTGGGAGAGCGGCTCCACGTCGGCATCCGCCATCGGGCCCTTCGGATGGATCTCGCCGAGGAAGAACTCCGAGTCGGCCGTGTGGCAGTCGGCGCACTTGACCGGCGCCGCGCCGCGCGCCTGGCGCGCGGGACGCACGTCGTGGGCGATGGGCCAGGAGACCGGCGCGGCCGCGGCATGCGCCGTGGAGACGAGGTTCGACCCGTCGAGCGTCCAGAGGCGGCCATGGCCGACATACGCGAAGGCGCCGTCCTTCGACGCGGCCTGCAGTTCGGCGAGCGCGGACGCGACGACGGCCTTCGAGAAGGCGTTCGTCGTGCCCAGCGCCTTGAGGTCCTTCACGGCGTCCGGCCCGAGCGGCGCCTTCACGACGCCGTTCGTCATGGCGCAGAAGTAGCTCGGCCACGCCATGCGGCAGGGCTCGACGACGCCCTTCGCGTTCTTCACGAAGACCGGCTCGACGATGTGCGGCACGTCCGTCGCCCACTGGGCGCGGCCGTAGACGCCGATGCGGTTGGCGCGCGCGGTGCGCACCTGCGCCAGCTCGCCGCCCTCCGTCACGCCGGAGTGGCACACGGTGCACGCGAGCTTCTCGAAGTGGACGAGCGGGATGCCGGCATGGACGGGGCGCGGACCCGCGCCCTTCGCCCCCGTGTGGCAGCTCGCGCAGCTCTTCGTCGCGACGCGGTGGTCCATGCCGTTCTGGTGGCAGTCCACGCACTTCATGCCGCGCTGGAGGTGGACGTCGCCCATGATCGCGTGCGACGGCATGTCCTTCTGGGACGCGGAATGGCAGTTGAGGCAGTTCTCGCTGCGCGGCTTGCCGACTTCGAAGACGCAGCGGTTCTTCGCGTCGAACCGGCGCAGGTCGTAGACCGTCTTCTCGGGGACCTTGAACAGGTGGTCGTCGGGATTCTCGGGGCGCGTCGCGAGGTCCCACGTGCCCTCGAGACGCTCGTTCATGCCTTCGACCACGCCCAGTCCGGAGGCGGCCGTCGCCGCGCCCTGCCAGTTCTCGCGGAGCACCTGGCGGGCCCATTCGCTCGAATCGTAGCCGCCCTGCTGGTGGCAGGCCAGGCAGTTCGCCTCGAGCGCGCCCGTCACGAACCAGCGCTGACGGTCGCCCGCGACCTCGGCCATCGCGTTCGTGTCGCTGCCGACGCCACCGCCGGGGAAGTGGCGGCCGAACGTCTTCGTCCACTGCCAGCACGACATCCCGACCTCGCGCGGCGCGAACACGCCCGCCTGCCCGCGCAGCGAGAGCGGAATCGCAGTGCCCGTCTTCTCGTCCGCCAGGAACCACGGCTCCGTGCGCACGCCCTCTTCGACGTCCTCCGGGGCGAGCCCGGTGTGGAAGTGGCTGCCACCCTTCATCGCGGCGACGTCATGGCACTGTCCGCAGGTCTGGACCTGCGAGACCGGACGCGGCAGGCGGTCCGTGGGCGAGACCTTGTCGCCGTCGGCGTCCAGCGGCGCCAGCTTGTGGACCGGCACCGTGCGGCCGCCGTTCCAGTGCGAGGCGCCGGCGCGCGGGACGTCGGCCCGGACGCCCGCAAGGGCGGCCAGCACGAGCATGAGGGAGATTCGCTTCATGGCTTACTTCTTCTCTTCGTCTTGGGTTGCCAGGGAGAAATTCCACACGTCGGCCGCGCGGCAGGCGTCGATCAGCCCCATCAGCTTCTCGTAGGCCGCCGTCTTGTCCGCACGGATCACCACCGGCTGGCCGGGGTAGAGCTTCGCGATGCGCGTCAGGCGCTCGGTCACCTCGGCGAGGGTGAGCTTCTGCCCGTTGACCGAGACGTCGCCCGCCTCGTTCAGGTTGAGGATGATCTCGCCCGGCATGCGCCCGGGGACGGTCGCGGACTTCGCCGTCGGCAGCGCGATGGCGACCTCGGTCTCCCACTGCGAAAAGACGCTCGACGTCACGAAGAAGCACAGCAGCAGGAAGACGACGTCCATGAGGGACGCCATCGACACCGCCGGCGCATGGCTCCGGCTGTTGCGGCGGAAGTTCATCAGAACGCCTTCTCGAGGATGACCGCGAGCGTCTCGAGCCCGGCGATGCGCTTGGCCGTGCGGCGGCGCAGCATCGCGTGGAACGCGAGGCACGGAATGGAGATCACGAGGCCGAACACCGTCGTGACGATGGCCTGCGAGACGCCCTGCGCAAGCACGACCGGGCGCGCATTCGCCGCGAGGTCGCCCGCGATGCCGCCGAATGCCTGGAACATGCCGAGCACCGTGCCGAGCAGGCCGACGAGCGGCGCGATGGCCGCGATGTCAGCCAGCCAGTCGACGGAGGCCTGAAGCCGTTCGGCCGCGTGCGCGCCGGCCGTCTCGACGGCCTGCGAGACGGAGGGCCGCTGCCCGGCCGGCGTCGTGCGGACCGAATCAAGCGCCGCGAGGACGAGGGAGGAAAACGCGCACGGGCGGCGGTCGCAGAGGCGGCGCGCCTCGCCATGGTCCCCGGCCTGGAGCTTGCTGAACACGTCGCTCACCAGCGTGCGGGGCGCCAGCGCGCCGCGGCGCTGCGCGAACAGCAGGTAGAGCACAATCGCGCCCGCAATCACCGAAAGGCCCGCGAGGACCCACATCAGGGGGCCGCCGTAGTTCCAGGCCTGCGCCAGGGTAATGCCAGTCTCGTTCATTTCTTTTCCTCTTTGATGCGTTTCCCGCGGCCTCAGAGCGCCGCGTCGGGATTCAGGAGCGCCGACGTGCGCGCGGTGAACGCGGCCCGGCGCTTCGCGACGTCGTCCACGAGCGCGGAAACCCGGCCGTCGTACATCGCGTAGTCGAGCCCGGCCGTCGCGCCGGCATGCGTCTTCGCCGCCACCGCGGCGTCGGGATCCTCCGTCGACAGCGCCTCCAGGTTGTCGCGCACCTGGTGGTAGGCCTCGCGCCAGGGCGTGCCCGCCGCGACCTTCCGCAGCGCCACGTCCGTCGCGAACACGCCGGGGATGAAGCCCGCGCGCAGCTTCGCCTCGTCCACGCCCATGCCCGCCACGAACTTCGCGAGGATGCGGAGCGTCGTGCGGGTGATGGCGAGCCCCTTCATGTAGAGGCCCTTGCAGTCCTGCAGGTCGCGGTTGTAGCCGCCCGGCATCGCATGCAGCAGCGACAGGCTCGCCGTCGCGAGCCCCAGCACCTGCGCGGTCTTGGAACGGACAAGCTCGAGCACGTCGGGGTTGTACTTCTGCGGCATGATCGAACTGCCCGTGCAGTACGCGCGCGGCAGGGTGAAGTAGCCGAACTCCGGCATGGAGAAGAGGATCATGTCCTCCGCGAGGCGCGACAGCACCGCCATCAGCTGCGCCAGCGCCGAAAGGAGGGCCGCCTCGTCCTCGCCGCGCGCCATGGAGGCGCCGAAGACGTTGTGGAGCGGACGCGCGAAGCCCAGCAGGTCGCTCGTGCGCTGGCGGTTCAACGGCAGCGGCACGCCGTAGCCCGCGGCGCTGCCCAGCGGGCAGAGGTCGTTGAGGCGGTAGGCCGCCTCGAGGTTCGCCACCTGGTCGAGAATCATCTCCGCGTGGCCGGTCGCCCAGACGCCGACCGAGCTCGGCATGGCGGGCTGCAGGTGCGTGCGCCCCGTCATCGGCACGCGGTCGTGCGCGCGCCCGAAGGCCACCAGGGCGGCGGCAAGGTCCGCGACCTCGGCCTCGAGCCCGAGAATCTGGTCCTTGATGTGCAGGCGCACATCGACCGCGACCTGGTCGTTGCGGCTGCGGCCCGTGTGGATCTTCTTGCCCAGGTCGCCAAGCATCTCCGTCAGGCGCGTCTCGACGGCCATGTGCACGTCCTGGTCCTGCTCGCGCACGACAAACGTCCTGTCGGCGACGACCTCGGCCAGCGCCGCGCGCACCCGCTTCGCCTCCTCCGGCGTCACCACCGGGCGGGGCACGGGCATTTCGGACAGCATCGTGACGTGCGCCGCGGTCCCCAGGCAGTCCCACTGCACGAGGTCCATGTCCAGCACGGGATCGTCCCCGACCGTGTAGGCGAGGACGTCCGGGTCGACGTCACCGGTAATCGTCTTTTCAGTCTTCATTCACCATCTCTTGCATCTGCGCCTCCGCCGCGTCCAGCAGCGGGGTCAACACCTCCGCGCCATCCCCGCGGGCCAGCGCCACGAGGAACTTGCGGTAGCTCTCCGACACCTCGGCCAGGGCGGGGCCGCGGCCGATGGCGCTGAACGGAATCTCCCGCGCCTTCTTCAAGGCCGCCTCGCGGATGGCGGGGTTCTCCCCGGCCAGGGCGATCGCCTCCCGGAAGGTACAGGATGGGCCATTTGCGCCAATATTTTTATCAAATTCAGACGGATAAAGCAAGAGACGAGAGGCGAAAACCTTGATGTCCCAGGGGGTCGCGCGACCCGGCGAAAGCACCGACCGGGTCAACCGCACGAGGCGTTCGTCGGACGCCTTGTCCTGCTGTTCGGGATCGGTCTCGCCCGTCAGGTCGAAGGCCAGCCGCGCCCCGTCGAAGGCCCGCCCCGCGGCGAAGTCCTCGAGCATGCGCCGGAAGATCTTCTTCTCACGCATCCACGAGACGATGTAGCCCGCGAACACCGCGTCCCTCTCGGTTCCGGTCTGCAGCTTCTCGCACAACCGCGGGAAGTACGGCATCGCCGCGGTGCTCCACAGGTCCAGCACCGCGTGCTTGTCGGCATCCACCTGTTCGCCGTTCAGCGCGCGCAGCGCGCCCTGGACCATCCAGTCCGGGACCGGCGCGGCGGGGCCATCGGCGTCCGCCGGACGATTTCTGTCAATCCAGGCATGAAAATATGCTTTAACGATGGAGAACCGCAGCTGCTCAAGATCCGAATAACCGGGGGACGGCAGCCAGACGCGCGTCAGCGCGGCCCCGTCGCGGCGCAGGGCGCGCGCAATCACCCGCACGTCGTTCGTCTTCCCCTCCAGCGCATGGATCACGAGCCCCGGCCCCCCGCGCGGCATGGAGAGCTTGTAGACGCGCTCGACTTCGCGCAGAAGCCGCGTCGTGAACTGCAGGATGGGCAGCCGGAAGCCGACGGGATCGCCCGGCACGTCCGCCGCGACCACCTCCACGAAACGGTCCGCGCTCATCGCCACCTTCGGCATCTCCGCCGCGGTGCGGATGCGGCGCGGCGCCTCCCCGTCCTCCATGTCCTGGGCGCGAACATCCGCCCCGCAGAGCAGGGCGACGGACAGGAGGACAAGCTGGAGGGCGCGGTTCTTCACGGGTCCTCCCTCAGCGGACCTTGATGAGGATGATGAAGATCAGCGGCATCAGGAATGCCTGAAGCAGCATGAAACGCATCAAAACCTGAGCATTCGACCACTTAAGCTCCTGCTTGCAGTGGTCGTGGAGCGGGAAGCGGACACGCTGCACAAGCTTGACGAGCACGTTCTTGCGCTTCTCCTCCTCCGGCACGAGCGTCGACGGTGGACGCACGTCGAGCCCGCACTTCCGGAAGAAGCGCAGCAGGAGGATCTTCACCATCCCGCCGCCGCCGTTCACCAGCACGACCGGGGCGAACGCGAAGACGAGAAAGGGGTTGCCCGTGACCAGCACGCCCGCGCCGAGCAGCAGGCCCAGGAAGCGGGATCCCGCGTCGCCCATCAGCACCTTGGACGGCTCCGCGTTCCACCAAAGATATCCGGCGAACGCGCCCACGACCGTCATCAGCAGCACCGACCAGCGCACCGCGAGGTAGTTGTGCGGCACGAGCAGGTAGTCCGCCATCGGACGGTAGCCAATCACGCCGTAGAGCAGCGCGGCGAGCGCGATGAGGGAGATCACCGTCAGGGACCCCGCCAGACCGTCGACGCCGTCCGAGCAGTTCGTCGCGTTCATGACGACGAAGAGCAGGAAGCCCATGCTCGGGATGTAGAGCCACCACGGCATCGTCCACACGCCCTTCACGAGCGGCAGCCAGACCTTGCCTTCAAGCGCGGACCACACGAACAGCGCCACGCCCAGGCAGACAACGGCGTCGAGCAGGCCCTTCTTGAGCTGCCCCCACGGAACGTCCGCGCGGTCGTCGAGGTAGCCGAACGCCATCGCGACGTAGAGACAGAGGAGCATGCCCAGCACCGGCACGGAGAGCGGCATCACCAGCAGCACGATGGGCAGCAGGATCAGCGTCACCCAGAGGCCCGTGCCCGTCGGCTTGCCCGCGGACTTCATCCCGTCCTTCCCGAGGATGGCCTTGCCGTGGTCCCGCGGGGACAGCGGCCAGAGCTTCGGCAGCAGCAACACGACGGCGAACGCCGCCAGCAACGTGCCGATCGCCAGCAGCAGCGCGTGCGAGCGCAGCAGGCGGAACGGCCCCCAGAATTTCTCAAGATGCGGAGCAAGAAGGTAGAGCATGGTTGAACGAGTCCTTTGAATCAACTAGTATAGCAAAACTCGATGCCCCGTGCCGTCCTTCGGGCCCTACTCGTCCGTCTTTTCGAAACTGCGGAAATAGACGCCTTTCGTGTCGGTTTCCTCAGCCAACGTCTGGAGATGGAGATAGGAGAGCCCGAACCGGGGAAAAATTGCGATCTTTCGTTCGGAAAACGGCTTCCCATTGCAGAAAAGGACCGCCTTGCCGGCGTCGAGGTCCCAGTCCGCCGCCACCTCGACCCACTTCCCGGCCCCCGTCTCGGCCGCGGTCACGGGGACGGAGACGGGGGAGAGCCCCGGCCCGGTTTCGTCGCAGGGGTTCATCCAGTGGTCCGCGAGCGTCAGGCGGAAGCCCGCCCCGTCGATGCGGCAGGCGATCTTCACGCGCCCCTTCCGCGACGCGGGGAAGTTCCAGACCACGCCCTGGCGGTCGCTCACGAGCCGTTCGTCGCGGACGCGGCAGAGCTGCAGCGCCTCGCGCTTCGTGCCCGGCCCCGTCTCCGGTTCGCGCACGAGCAGCGCGCCCGGCACCCGCTCCCACGCGCAGTGTCCGCCCCAGCCGCGCGCCCCGCCCGAGAGCGACTTCACGTAGAGGTGGTTCGACAGGCCGCGGAGACCGTTCCGGAAATCGTCCGACCGCTTCGTCTCGTAGAGCCACTTCGGGTCGAAGACGACGAGGCGGCGGGAGGCGGAGTTCTGCCCCAGCGCGAGCAGCACCTTCCCCTTCGCGAGCTCCAGCGCCTGCGTCTGGTGCACGCTCTTGTCGTGCTCCTCGGCGGGACTGTTCCCGAGCTCGCGGAAGTCGGCGGCGTTCCGGGCCTCGTTCAGGATGATTTCGCGGAAGCCGCGCCAGGTCTTCCCGTCGTCCTCCGAAATCGCGGCGTGCAGCGCGTCGCGGTTCGTGAAGACCGACTCCCACTTGCCGGAGAGCTCGTCCCGCCCAAGCTCGGGGTACTCGGAGGCGTCGCGCGTCGGCAGCATCGCCGTGTTGTTCCAGATGAAGAGCAGGCGGCCGTCCCTCAGGCGGAAGAAGAGCGGCATCGTGTTCGCCGCCCAGAAGACGTCGCTCTCGACGGGCTCGCTCCAGGTCTCGCCGCCGTCCGCCGACCGGTAGAACACGTGGTGCGGACCGCTCGTGCGCGCGGCCACGACGAGCGTGCCGTCCCCCAGCTCCGCGACGGTCGGCTCGCAGCCGTTGTTGAACCAGTGCGGACGCCGGTCGCCCGGCGCGAACTTCGGCACGAAGGACGCCACGGGCAGCTGCACCCAGCGCCAGGTGCGCCCGTCGTCGTCCGAGAGGATCACCGCCGCGTTGTAGCAGCCGCCGAGCTTCAGGCGGATGTCGCTGATCGCCGCGACCCAGCGCCTGCGGCTCTTCAGCGGCAGGACCTGGCGCACCTCGGCCCGCTCGAAGGGCAGCTCCGTCTCCGTCGCCTCCAGATCGCCCGGACCCGTCTTCGAGCGCAGCAGCGTCAGCTTCGGGAAGCCGCGCGCGAAGCCGACCCATTCGCCGCTCCACGGACTCCTCACCCACGTGCCGCCCTTGTCCCGGGGGTCCGCGAGGATGGTCTTCCAGCTCAGCCCCTCGTCCCGCGAGGAGATGTAGACGCGGCGCTTCCGCCCGCCGACCATCTTCCAGCCGTAGTGCCGGATCTCGCCGTCCGCGCACCTGCACATGTCGCGCACGGCCGCCGCCGGGGGCACGCCCACCACGGTTGGCTCGACGATCGCGTCCAGCATCTCGCGGTCGCCCGCGGACAGCTCCCCCCACGCGGCGGCACACGCCCCGCACGCCACCAGAACGGCAAGTTTCAGTTTCATGCCGCTAGTGTAGCATATCGCGCCGCCGGATGACGGGACGAGGAACGTCGGATTTCGCCTCGGAACGCCTCGGCATCCACATGTCATCGGCAATTCATCCCGCGGCTCGTCGAGACGTCGAGCCCGACCACCGGTTGCCCCCAACCTCCACGAGAGTTGCGCCCTAGTGCCACATTGAGAGGGCTTCCCATCTGCCCTCGACGGCTGATTATTGTGGG